>NZ_JBMDWJ010000069.1:0-6644 GCF_048595215.1 Siphonobacter sp. | reverse complement strand
CCTGCTCTACTCACTGATTCATTAATTACTGTACTTTCTTACCGAAGGGCAGTTGAACCCTTACCGTTGAGGATTGTTCGTTGATGAGAGTTACGTCTTTCAGGCCGAGTTTTAAGGTGAAACCGGCGGGTAAGAAAAGCTTCTTTCAATAAGCTATTACCATACGTCGAATATACCGGTGAAGCAAAAAGCGTTTGGGTCAACATGTGCATCAATTGTTCGGCATCGATGCCGCTTTGCCGGGCCAGATGAATGCTTTCAGCCATCGATTCCATCGCGGAGACAATCAGAAAATTCGAGCATAGCTTGGCGACGTTCGCCGCTCCTACTTCGGGTCCAAACGCCCAGATATTAGCCGCACCGCATTGCTCCAGGACAGGTTTGATGGTTTCCAATACGTCCGTATTTCCGGATACCAGAAGGTTCAGTTTTTTCGCCCGGGCCGCTTCGGGTCGGCCTAGAATGGCACAGGCGATGTAGTGGGAACCGTGCTCGTCGTGTAGCTGAGCTAACGAGGTGGCCGTGGCGGGCAGGATTGTACTTAAGGATACATGTACACCGTCCTTTTTCAGATTTGCGGCAATGCCTGCTTCACCCGTAGTAACGGCCTGAAGGGCAGCATCATCCGAAACCAGCGTAAAGACTACATCGCTGAGCGAAGCCAGTTCAGCTACCGAAGCACAAATGACGGCACCCTGATCCGCCAGCGGTTGTGCTTTGGTGGCCGTGCGATTGTAGACATACAGTTGCTGCGTGCTCTGCAACAGGTTTTCCGCAATGGGAGTACCGAGGTTTCCTAAACCGAGAAAGCCAATGTTCATAGGATTGGTTGTTGATGAGCGAATGAAATCCTGAAGTGTTCCTTCGCTGAAAAGTGCTGGACGAACGAAGCAAAAAAGGCTAAGACCCATACGTTAGGGTGTGCTTATCCCCTACTCGCAGGAATAATTAGCTGATTCCTGCCTCGTGTATGACGACGCAGAGTCTTCCTTAGGATGAACGGAATGGACGGCGACCTTAGGTTTTGAATCCCATCGCGAGCCGATTAAATGGATACTAAAAGTTAAAGGAGAAAAGGAGTAGCAACGATTAGAACCAGGAGAAAAACCAGCAGAAGTTTTGCTTTGAGCGAGAATTCCACGTATTGTTCCTGCTCAACCAGCAGAACATTTAAAGCGTCATTGATCCACTGCATACAGTGCGATGATTTAAACTGAGTTTTAGCCCTAACCCCGTAGGAGGAAGATAGTTCCCCTTCGGTAAAGATTTAAGCATGCGTGCTCTGGATAGTCATCCCGACAAGTACACGCATGCCATCCGCTTTCGTAGGTTAAAACCTTGTACCAGAAAACTGTATTGACGACTTTCACGAACGTATGGACGTATTAAATTTATTACCACCATGGGGGCTTCCGACGGTACGATCCCGTCCCGGACCAGCCATTCATGTACTGTCTCGTTCCATACAGAAGCAGAATTTACTCTTCTTTGCACGCCGCAGGTCAGCTGAGTTCTTCCACTTTAAACCAAAAACTTCCTACTTCAAACCCAGTACCCGACAGACCTACGGTACACTGACAATCTTTTTCCGATGCTCCGTCCCCCACTCGGCCAGTTTGAAAATGACAGGTAACAGGTTTTCGCAGTACTCGGAAAGTTCGTATTCCACGGCTATGGGCTGAGTATCCAGCACGGTTCGTGTAATTAGCAGGTTGGTTTCCATTTCTTTTAATTCCCGGCTTAAGACTTTGCCGGAAATGCCTTTCACTTCCCGGAGTAGTTCCGAATACCGTTTCTTGCCAAATCCCAGACTGGTAATAATCGAAATCTTCCATTTACCGCCCAGTACGTACAAGGTATCGTGGATGGCCATGATTCGTTTGTTACAGGCCTGATGATCATGGGGCGCAGCAAAACAGGCCTTGCTATCTATGATGGAGTGGTCCATGAATGTTCGAGCTGGTTACCTAAATGTCACCATTACTTTTAGTTAGTTGATGACAAAAGTAAACCAAGTGTCGCAGAAATTTGCCCCATCACAAAAAAGTAATCATCTCATGTCTCTCAAAGAAAGCCTTACCTGGCGATACGCAGTCAAAAAGTACAACAACCAAAAAGTGTCTGACGAAGGCATTCAAACCATTCTGGACGCTATCAACCTTAGTGCCTCGTCCGCTGGTATGCAACCGTACCGCGTGATTGTGGTAAAAGATGCGGCCATTCGGAAAGAGCTGGCCAAAGATTCCTTCAATGCCCAGATTCTGG
The DNA here is from genome assembly GCF_048595215.1 of Siphonobacter sp. NCBI lineage: Bacteria > Pseudomonadati > Bacteroidota > Cytophagia > Cytophagales > Cytophagaceae > Siphonobacter > Siphonobacter sp. The sequence goes on along the minus strand of NZ_JBMDWJ010000069.1, from coordinate 4,379 downwards.
AAGCCTCTGATTTACTCGTCTTTGCCGCTTTTGAAACTATAACTCAGGCCATCATTGATGACTATATGGCCCACATGGCAGCCGTTCGTGAAATGCCCCTTGAACAACTGGCGGGTTTTAAACAAGCCCTGGAAACGCACATGCTGACTCAAACACCCGAAGTCAACTTTAGCTGGGCGGCCCGGCAGGCTTACATTGGACTGGGAACCGGCCTCATCGCCGCGGCTGAGTTGAAAATAGATTCGACTCCTATGGAAGGATTCAATCACGAAAAACTGGACCAATTACTGGGCTTACCGGAAAAAGGTTTGAAAAGTGTAGTCCTGTTAGCGTTAGGTTACCGCGACGCTGAACAGGATATTTACGCCAACCTGAAAAAAGTAAGATTACCATTACATGAGTTTGCTTTTGTACAATAGTCATCTAAATAGTACTAGCCGGGTAATGCGTATACTCTGACAGGCAATACCCGGCTTTTTCCTAGTATCCTTAGAATTCAAGGGCTTTTAACTCGTGCGTTGTCGATAAGCGATTTAACCCGTTTTTCTGGGCCTCCTGAGCTTGTTCCAAGGTTTCGTAGGTATTAAAGTCGTTAAAACATTCCTCAGGATCGGAGCACTTACGTTTAGCGAAATCAAAATACCGCTGACGTACCTTCGTTAGGTCTTCTCCAGCTTTGATACGCTTGACGCCCGTATAGAAAACCTGTGGTTTTGCCGATGCGTTGCGATCCTGTCTCTGCCCGGTTATCTCCCAATAATAAGCATAAGTCGTAGTAGGATTCGATTGGATAGGCATTTCATAGGAATGAAATGCTACCAGCAGATTTGGTAAGCCAGCCGACGAACGTAGGTACTGGCTTTCCAAGTCTTCGAATGTTCGCTCATCCACTCCACTTTGCGACTCAGTAGGTAATACCTTTATTTAGCCACTACTTTCCTAGCATTAAACAGGTAGTAATCTTCATTCGTGATGGAGCCGTCAAACTTCTTTAGGCAGGTAAACACGTAGGTACCTTCGGCCGAACGAAGGGTATCCCGTTGCCCTAGTTCGGGATGGTTCGATGTAGGATACGTCATAACGAGTACCGATTCGGGATGACTTTGCTGATAGGTAACAAAGCGTTGGTAGGTTACAGAATCGGGCTGATTATTCAAGGTATCATTCCAGTGACTTTTGCTCCAAAGTACATACGGACGCTCCTGCTGTACATCCAAACAGTAAATAGGCCTTCCTAAAAACCACTCTAAAGGAATCATATAATCCTGAAAAACGCCCGCGACGGGCGTACGAGCCGGATACGTTTTCTGAAGGTACAAGGCCATAGCCTCGGCTTGGGAAAAGGGATACCGCAAATCCCGGGACCAGGCATTCATCCCCGCCAAGACCTGAAGCAGTAAAATACCGACACCAAAATAACCCAGCGTAAAGACGGGCCGGGAGGATTGCTTATACTCATCAATCCAGTAGGCGGCAATCAGGGCCAGCGTATAATGACCAAAGTGGCGGAACAGACCCCGGGGCTTTTCGTAGGTAAAGATAAAAATGAAGAAAACAGAGGCTACGAGTACGATCAGAGCTACCGAAGACTTGGGTTTCGAAAAGATAGCGAGTACAGCCAGAACCAAACCTAAGGCCAGCTTCACGCCTAATCCAAACGGAAACAGAGAAAAATTCCAAAAATGATACTCAGAAAAATTGCTTAAGGGGAGAAAGCCATGAGCGACCCCCGCCGCCGCAAATAAAAAGGTACCGGAGTCGAAATGGCTGGTCCACTGAGTCAGAAAGCCAGAATCGGCGGGGGGCAGTGATTGAGCGGTCCCCATCACTCCCGCCAGAATTACCAGAGCCGCTAACAGGGATTTGCCTTGTAAGGGCCAGATTCGCCGGGCGTACACTTCTTCGGCGAGCAATCCAACGGCCAATCCTAAACCCACCAGAAAGGCAAAAACATTGGTTTGCAGTAAAAGAAATAGTAAGCCACTAATCGCCAAGAGATTTTTCTGCGGATTTTGCCAAAGTACGCAGATCCCACAAATGATGAGTACACCAATCTGGTAGTTCCGGCTAATGGTTACGTATTCATAAATGAAATAGTAACTGAACAGAATAAGGATTTTTTCAAAAAACCGGAATGGGCTTTTGAAGATAATCAGGTACGCACTGCCCAACGCCAGGGCTCCATGCAGTACCTGCATCACACTGGGATGATCGAAGAGCTGAGCCAGGGGCCAAAGCAGAATGAACCAAAGTAAGGGGTGACCTTCGTACCGGGCATTAACCGCTAAATCGAGTGGATTGGCGGTACTAGCCACAATACCCCAGGCCTGTAGTTCATCCCGCCACATTTCGTGCTGCCACAAACTGACACTAACGAAGAAGGTGTAAGTAAATAAGAGGGCATAATTTGCTCTTGAGCTAGACATAAGGTTTTAGCACGCGGCGTGACGGTTGAGGGGAAAAGGTAAGTACCCGTTTGGAACCAGTAGCGGAGGGCTTCCATTCAGGTAGTAGCGGCGGTACAAGTATACACGTATTGCTGGAATGGCGGCTATCTGACGAACTGATTACAAACCTTTTTCTTTATATCCCTGCAACCAGACAAAGGTTATCAGACGCGGACGCTTGTAAATGCTGCTCCGAATTGAAATGCTCCGTCTCGCTTGTTCGGATCAAAGCCATAGGAAAGGCTATTAAAAATTAGCGTACCTTTAATGATTGCAACCAGGGCATTTATGAAAACGCGTACCCTCGACGAATTCTATCAGGCCGTAGCTACTTCAGGTCAGCGTAACGCAGAAGCCTTTTTACCGCCGGGTATTTCAAAAGAAATCGGCCATTTCAATGTCTTCCGTATACACGAAGTATTTCAAACGTTTCGGGAGACGGGGCAAGTAGCGATGCCTTACAATCGCCGGTCGTATTACAAAATAAGCTTTATCCAAGGGCATAACCGGGCCGAGTACGCGGATAAAACCATTGAAATTGAAAGCAGTGCTTTGTTGTTCGCCACGCCCAAAATACCCTATCACTGGTTGCCGCAGAATTTGGAACAAGCCGGGTACTTCTGCGTCTTTACCGAAGAATTTTTGTTAGCGACCCAAGGCGGCGTAGTGCTCGACGAATTACCCATTTTTCAGGCCGGTGCGTACCCCGTTTTTCAGCTTTCCGAAGAAGAATCCGTACAGATAGAGCTGATCTTCAAAAAAATGCATCAGGAGCTGGCCTCGGATTATCTCTACAAGTACGATCTGATCCGAGCGTATTTACTGGAACTCATCCATCGGGGACAAAAGCTTCAACCCCTTACGGTGGGCCGTCATACGAGTACCGCTCGGACCTCTTCACTTTTTATGGAATTACTCGAACGGCAGTTTCCTATTGAATCCCCGCACCAGCCCCTTACCCTACGAACGGCCAAGGACTTTGCCGATCGTCTATCCATTCACGTTAATTCACTTAATCGGGCTTTGAAAACAACGACGGGCAAAACAACGACGGATCTGATCAGCCAGCGACTTATTCAGGAAGCCAAACGCTTGTTGAAACAAACGGATTGGAATATTTCAGAGATTGCCTATAGTCTGGGATTTGAAGAAGTAGCCCATTTTTCCAATTTCTTCCGAAAGCAAACGTCTTGGTCTCCGGTAAGCTTTCGAAAATAAGTAGGCGTTTGAATTTCGCAAACATCGGTTTGATGTTTACAAAGGCGTCCAGAGTCAAGCTACCACCTTTGTAGCCTAACTTTTTCACACGCTATGACACGCAAAATTGCACTCGTTACGGGCGGAAGTCGCGGACTCGGTCGGGATATGGCTCTTCGCCTTGCCCAAAAAGGAATAGACGTTATTCTTACCTATCATACCCAGCCGGAAAAGGCAGTAGCCGTAGCCGCTGAGATTGAGACATTGGGGCAAAAGGCCGCCGTCTTACCCTTTAATGTCGGAGCTATTGCCGAATTAGATACGTTTGTCTCGGCTCTACAAACGACCCTTCAAGAAACTTTCGCTACAGACAAATTTGATTTTCTGGTCAATAATGCCGGTATGAATCTGATCATTCCCAGCTTCGCAGAAACCACGGAAGATCAATTCGACACCCTACTCAACATCCACTTTAAGGGTGTATTTTTCTTAACGCAAAAACTCCTACCCTTACTTAAGGATAACGGCGGCATTGTCAATATTTCGACGGGCTTAACCCGCCTGACCTTTCCGGGATCCGCTACGTATGCCAGTATGAAAGCAGGGATTGAAGTACTAACTCGGTATCTCGCGAAAGAGCTGGGACCCAGGGGAATCAATGTCAATGTAGTGGCTCCGGGAGCCATTGCGACGGACTTCAGCGGCGGGCGACTTAAAAATACACCGCAACTACAA
>NZ_JBMDWJ010000068.1:0-7981 GCF_048595215.1 Siphonobacter sp. | reverse complement strand
TTTTCTTCCTGTGAAAAATTCATTTTGGGGTACGGGCCTGCTGTTCGCCGCCCTGTGGTCTTCGGCATCCGTTGCCGCCAAGTTCGGCCTGCAATCGGCAGAACCGATGCTCTTGTTTGACATTCGCTATTTTGGAGCGGGCATCCTCCTACTGACCTACGCCCTAGGCGTGGAAAAACAACGCCTACCCCAAGGCAAAGAGTGGCTACAGATCGCGACGTTTGGTTTACTGAATACCGTGGTGTATCTGAGTCTGTTCGTTTTTGCCATGAAACAGGTGGCGGCGGGTATCGGCAGTCTGGCTATTGCCTTAAATCCCTTGCTGATCAGCGTTTTATCCGCTTTCTGGACGGGACAAAAAGTAGCTTCCAAACAATGGACGGCCATTGCTCTGGGGATGGCTGGGGTTGCTCTGGCTACGTATCCCCTGCTGCAAAATAGTTTCGCTACTCCGCAGGGACTCCTGCTTCTTTTTCTGAGTATGCTTTCCTACTCCGTCGCTACGATCTACTTTTCGGGCATTGACTGGAAACTTTCGAGAAGTAGTATCAATGGCTGGCAAACGCTGATGGCGGGGCTGATTTGCCTGCCGCTGGTGTTTGTGTTTCACGAAAAACCAAACCTTTTCGATACGCGTTTCTGGGCTTCGGAAGTCTGGTTGACCATCTTCGTATCCGTGCTCGCGGTGCAGTTATGGTTAAAACTGCTGCATACCGATGCCGTACGAGCCTCCTTGTTTCTTTTCCTCTGCCCCGTATTTGGCTTCGCTTACGCTACCTTTTTGCTGGGTGAACCGTTTAGCTGGTATACGGGCCTGGGTACGGTATTGGTACTGGTTGGCTTGTGGATGGGTCAGAAAAAGTAGGCGATTATTTTCATGGCCTGCAAAAAACTTTTGCTGATACGCTTGACTTGTAAAACTTTCTTCTGTTTACTTTGCAACACAAAGTACTTCAGCAAATGATTCAAGAAGATCCTCTACGCGACTTGTCTGAGATTCGTCAGATGATGGAACGGTCCTCGCGTTTCCTGTCTTTAAGCGGATTATCCGGCGTATTTGCGGGAAGTGTGGCCTTATTGGGAGCCGGAGCCGCCTGGAAATTTCTGGAAGGTACGCCTTCCCTGGTTACCACTCCGTTCGCCGATCGGCCTTATGGGTTCTATCAGTTTTTCATTGTCAACTTCGGCGGTGTACTGCTGTTGTCGCTCATTGGCGGTTTTTATTTTACGAACCGTCGGGCCCGAATCAAAGGCTGGAAACTTTGGGATGCTACGTCGAAACGGTTGTTCGTCAACCTGGCCATTCCTTTAGCTACGGGAGGTATTTTCTGTTATTTTCTGTTGTTTAGAGCCCCTGAACTCATTGCCGCCAGTACCTTGATTTTTTACGGCCTCGCCCTGATCAACGCCAGTAAGTATACCCACAGCGATGTACGAAATCTGGGTCTTTGCGAGCTTTTATTGGGTATTATCTGCGGTTGGTTTGCGGCAACGGGCACCAGCCTGTTATTTTGGGCCCTGGGTTTTGGGGTACTCCACATTCTGTACGGCATTATTCTGTACCGGAAATACGGAGCTTAAGCGGACTCAAACGGGTCTGATTGGTGGTATGAAAAATGTAATTGAGCAGTTAAATAAAGCGTTTGAGAACCGGGTTCGGCTCGGCATCATGTCGGTGCTGATGGTGAATGACTGGGTGGAATTCAACACGCTCAAAGAAACCCTGCAGCAAACCGATGGAAACCTAGCCAGCCACCTGACGGCTCTCGAAAAAGTGCAGTACGTAGCCGTACGGAAAGGCTTCATTGGCCGTAAACCCAATACCTCCTTTCAGGCTACGCTCAGCGGTCGTCAAGCCTTTCAGGAACACCTGGACGCTCTGGAAATGCTTTTAAAATCAGTACCGAATAAGTCTTAATTTTTTTTGCACTTCAACTTTGTAATTCAAAGTACTTTTTAAAAATATGCATTATGTCACGGGCCTTCTATCTGTTAGTCACTGCGGTTCTTTTGAAAAATTATTTGTTTTATGAGCAGGGCTCCGGTCTTAATTATTTTGCGTTTGCTCTTTTACTTTTAGCTCTTGTACTCTGGCGAAAGTCTGGTTTGTTTCGCGAACGAAACATGCAGTTAACTACAGCAGGCTTTCTTCTAACCGGATTTACCGCCGTCTATTATGGCAATTCCCACACGCTGATTCTTTACGTTGTATCCGTTTTCTTACTGATAGGCTATAGCTCCGTTACCCAGCTTTCCCCCTATGTGTCAGCCTTCAACGGCATTCTTAGTAGCTTGGGTCTTGCCTCTTTTCAGGCCAGCTCACAATGGCTGACGTCATCCAGCAATAGACCTACGCATCGGCAATTGATTCGACAGTTCCGGGTGCTGCTGCTCCCCTTCCTTGTCACACTAGGTTTTTACGGACTCTACTACTGGGCAAACCCTGATTTTAGTCTATTTGATCGCTCGTATGTACTGGACACCGATTATATTTTTTTAACTATGCTGGGATTCATCTGGCTTCCGTCCCTGGTATTCCCGTATTCGGCTAAAGTCTTTGCCGAGGCAGATTTGAAGCTTACCAACACGCTCAGTCGCATTCGGGGTCGTTATAAGGGACATGTGCTGGGTCTGAAATGGGAATATCGGCAAGGCGTTGTGATGCTGGGTATGCTAAACCTACTGTTACTCGTTTTTTTGGTTTTCGAAGGTTTGATGTTTGGTGATGTTCAGCAACAACAAACCGCTTATGATTTTTCCCAATCCGTACACGATAGCGTCAATGTGCTTATTTTCAGTATCCTGTTAGCGATCACGTTAATGCTATTCTACTTCCGCAAGAACCTCAACTTCTTTCCTAAAAATCGAACCCTGATTCGATTGGCCTACACCTGGATTTTTCTGAATCTGCTTTTGCTGGGTGTTACGACCTATACCAATATGCTTTACATTGAGAATAATGGACTTACCTTCAAACGCATCGGGGTTTACTTTTGGCTTTTCCAAACGGGGTGTGGTTTGTTCACTACGCTCTATAAAATTCACTATAAAAAATCAATCGCTTTCCTTTTTAGAATCAATAGCTGGGTCTGCTATTTCACGCTTATTGTATTCACCGCAGTACCCTGGACAAGCATCATTACAACCTATAATCTTTCAAGAGCTCAAATCTTAGACCTTGAGTATCTAAAGGAGTTTCTGCCCTATAATCTGCCTCAACTGCAGGAATCTGTTTACGTCTACTCACAGTCCCTAGAGCTGAAAGCTGACTTGCTTAAATCGGCTCAAACCTTTCAGAAGCAATACAAGCAAAACCCACACACCTGGCAGTCCTGGAATTACGCCGACTGGAAAATTAATCAGTACATCGAAACCCACCCTTTTTCAAGTAACTCATCCATTCCTACTTCATGCCTATGAAATCCCGTACGTTTCAACTCGCCAGCCTGACGGCTCTCTCGCTGCTTTCCGCCAGCTTTCTGGTCATTCGTTTCGGACTGCTCCGGAGTGGCTGGTACGTTATGATCAACTGGAACCTGTTTCTGGCCTGGCTTCCGCTGGTGTTTTCACTCTGGTTCGAAAAACTGACGCATCAACCTTCCCGACTCAAACTCGTAGCCGTAGGGACGCTTTGGCTCCTATTTTTTCCAAATGCTCCCTACGTCATCACGGATCTGATTCACATTCAGAATACGATGGGAATTCCGGTCTGGCACGACGCGGTGATGATTTTCAGTTATGCTTTTGTAAGCTTGCTCTGCGGATTGCTTTCCTTTCACTGGATGCGAAAAAACCTGCTGCGAATTCTGCCGCAATGGGCGGATTATCTGATGCTGGCCGCCCTGCCCCTCAGCAGTTTTGGTATCTATCTGGGCCGGGTAAAACGCCTCAACAGCTGGCACCCGTTTACCCACCCGACCTTACTCGTGCGGCAGATTCTGGAAAGTCTGGTCAGCAAACAGGCGATGCTGATGACCCTTGAATTTTCCGTACTCCTTGGAATTTCGTACCTGATGCTTTTAAGTTTGATGGAGAATGAGCGATCGTACTAGCTATTGGCCCATTCACAAACCTGTACAGCCCAGAACCATGCCCATTGATATTCCCAAGTTTTTCCGAAGTGTCCGGTACGCCAGCAAAGGGCTACGCGTGATGGTCTATTCGGAAAACAACGCTCGTATTCACTTTCTGGCTACAGCAGTCGTCATCTTTTTGGGCTTTTACCTCAACATCACCAAACGCGATTGGGTCAACCTGGTGCTGTGTATCGTACTGGTCTGGATTACTGAAGCCATTAATACCGCTATCGAGAAGATCGTGGATATGGTGTCGCCTGAGTACCGGAAAATTGCTGGAGAAATTAAGGATCTAGCCGCCGGAGCAGTACTGGTAGCCGCCCTCTTTGCCTTATTTGTCGGCGTAATGACATTCAAGGAATATATTCCCTGGCAGGACTGGATGACCGACCTGGGCATTCCCCTACCGGCGGAAGAAGAAGAAATCTTTTAACGACTGATTTTCAACCAATCAGCCCACCCGCCGGAGCCGAACCGCGGGTGGGCTGATTCTTTTGTTACCTGCTATTGTCAAAGCTGACCATCCTGCTTACATTCGCTTAACCTCTTCCAGTACCACGATGCGACAAAGACTATGACTCGTTTTTTACTCCTCTGCTTCTGGCTCCTGGCGGGCACGCTGGAAGCACAAATGATGCCCTCCAGGCGGCTGGAGATTATGCGGGATGAAAAAAAATCGGAAGATTTTGAAGTGCTGTCACTCGGCAAACAGGGCGTACTGATCACTAAAACCGTAGACGATCCCTTTCGGGGCATCGCCCATTTATACCATTTCAGTCGGTACGATTCCACGCTGGCACCTCGCTGGGAAACGGAATTCCAACTCAAGTATCCCTTCGAAGGTTTGCTCTCCTACCATACCGACGAGCAATTGTACTGGCTCTGCGGTGATCCTCATTCTGATAAAATTCAAATCTGGAAAATCAACCTGGAAACGGGCGATACGGAAATGATTGATGGCGAAGTACTGGCGATTGACGAGGTTTCCAAGTTTAAAGTACTCGGCAACAAAGCCTTTCTAGCGGGTACGTACAACGACCGTCCGGTCGTGGTGGCCTTTAGTTTCTTCGACAAAAGTTCAAAGGCTCTGCCCGAACTATACGATTCTCACCTGTCGATCAATGAACTGGATGTGGACGAACGCAGCAATCAAATCCACGTTTTTAGCCGACTGACCCGTAAAGGCAAATGTCAGCTTCAGTTGCAATCGTACGATTACGACGGTCGGCTCCTGCATAAAACCATGCTGAGTGACGAGTCCGGCAATAGCCTGATCACTGCCAAAATTGTTCGCCTAAAGACCGGAGAATCCCTGCTGGTCGGGAATTACTCGTTGAATTGTTCGGATTATTCGCAGGGCCTGTACCTGACTAAACTCAACGGCTCCGAGTCGGATGCGATTCGGTACGTGCCTTTTCATGAACTACAGAATTTCTTCAACTACCTCAAACCCAGTCGGCAGGAACGGCTAAAAAACCGGATCGCCGAACAGCAGAAACGCGGTAAAGACCCCAAGTTTCACTACCTGCTCCAAATTCATGATCCGGTTCCCACTGATGATGGATATTTGCTGGTGGCCGAAGCCTATTTCCCGCAGGCGAAAACGACGGCTTCTACGACCCCTTTCGTCGTCAGTCGTCCCCGCCGCAGTAGCTACGACTCGTACCGATATACGCACGCTTTAGTATGCGGACTGGATGCTTCGGGTAGCTTCGTCTGGGATAATTCCATGGACCTCAAAGATTTGACGACGGACGTACTCGGACCGCAGGTGCAACTCAGCTCGGAAGGCGATACCCTGCGGCTCACGTATTCGCACGAGAACAAAGTACGGGCCGTGCAGATTCAGGGTAGCAAAACGCTGGGTAAACCGCAGGAGTACGAATTATTTTCCGAAGAACTCAAGAAGAACATGGATCGTGATACGTACCCTTCACTGGCTTCGTGGTATGGGCCGTATTTCCTGAGCTGGGGCTACCGTAAATTTCCGGCTACGGCCCAGCAGCCCACACGCGAGGCTTTTTTCGTGTACAGACTCGAACATCCACGAGTAGTCGAAGAATAGCTTTTTCTGTACCAGAGCCTTTCTGGATGACTTTGCTGGGAAAGACTCCCGCCAGTATAACCGAAAACGGTAAACGGGCTGTATTTTTGCCGGATGAATCTTAAAACTTCACTGCAGGTATTACGAAACGGGGGCTTATTGCTGCAACCCACCGATACCGTCTGGGGAATAAGCGGCGATGCCACCCGTACGGAAACGGTAGCCTTGCTCCGGGATACCTGTCAGATTCCCACCACCCAGGGATTAATTGTACTTTTATGGGATACCTCCGTACTGGATCGCTATGTGGTACGCGTACCCGAACTAGCGTATGACCTCATCGAATACGCCGAAGATCCGCTTACGGTTATCTTTCCCAAGGGAAAAAACGTAGCCGAAAATGTACTGGGACCCGACGGCAGTCTGGCCATTCGTGTGTTGAAGAAATCCCCTATTCTGGATCTGGTACAGGCTTTTGGCCGTCCCTTGGTGTCTACAATAGCTACGGTAGCAGGACAGCCCTCACCCCGTACGTTGGCGGATATTCCCGAAAACATCCGTCAGGCTGTACAGGAAACGATACCTGCCCCGGCAGGCTGGCAACCGACCAAACCTTCCCGCATCGTACGTCTGGGCGTAGGCGGTGAATTTGAATTTATCCGTAAATAGTTTGATTGAATACTGGAATTCCGGAGGATGGCAACGCCCTTCCGGATTCTCAATTACCCGGTTCACATGACTGAACACCTTAAAAATCATCCCGTATTTCCGATTATTGCCCGTTCGGCGGCAGAACTCAACGTTCCCGCCTACGTCATTGGGGGTTACGTACGGGATTTATTACTGAACCGTCCTTCGAAAGATATTGACATTGTTTGCGTAGGTAGCGGTATTGCTCTCGCCGAACAAGTCGCGAAAAATGCCGGTCGCGAACACGTCTCGCTGGCCGTCTACAAAAATTTTGGTACCGCCCAGGTCAAGTTCGACGGCTGGGAAGTCGAATTTGTCGGAGCCCGGAAAGAGTCGTATCGTTCCGATTCTCGTAAGCCCGTCGTGGAAGATGGTACGCTGGAAGACGACCAGAATCGGCGGGATTTTACCATCAATGCCCTGGCTCTTTCCCTGAATCCGAACGATTTTGGTACGCTAATCGATCCGTTTGACGGACAGGCGGACTTACGACGGAAAATCATCCGTACGCCACTGGACCCGGCTATTACGTTTTCGGATGATCCCCTGCGGATGTTACGGGCCATTCGATTCGCTACGCAACTGAACTTCGATATTGACCCGGATACCTTTACGGGCCTGGAGCAGACGGCTCCCCGTATCGAAATCATTTCGCAGGAGCGGATTACTGACGAGCTGAATAAGATCTTACGTACCCCGACGCCTTCCTACGGTTTTAAACTGCTGGAAATTGCAGGATTACTGAATCTGATTTTCCCCGACTTTGTGGCCTTGAAAGGAGCGGAACAAATCGATGGGAAAGGGCATAAGGACAATTTTTACCATACCTTACAGGTACTCGACAACGTGTGCCGAACCAGCGATGATTTGTGGGTACGCTGGGCGGCCGTACTGCACGACATTGCCAAACCGGCGACGAAACGTTTTCACCCCAAAATCGGCTGGACTTTCCACGGCCACGAAGAGATGGGAGCCCGCATGGTACCTACCATTTTCCGGAAATTCCGTTTGCCATTGGGCGAAGAAATGCGGAAGGTACAGAAGCTCGTTCGTTTGCACCTGCGGCCCATTGCCCTAGCCAAAGACGGCATTACCGATTCGGCCCTTCGCCGGGTGATGGTGGAAGCCGGGGACGATCTAGACGACCTGATGCGGTTATGCCGGGCGGATA
>NZ_JBMDWJ010000067.1:0-17709 GCF_048595215.1 Siphonobacter sp. | reverse complement strand
ACAATCAAGACCTTTTTATTAATCATGGCAAACGCATGAGCCAGACTTAACAGCAGCGTTGTTTTTCCTTCTTCCGGTCGTAAGCTAGTTAAGGCAATGACCTTGCCCGTAGTTAATTCATGATCCAGTTCAAACCGTATCGAACGTAAAGCATTCCGATACGTTAGTACGGATTTACTGGGGGACGGATCGTGCCATAATTGAGTTAAATCCGAACTGGTGTCAATCTTATGGAGCGTCCCAATGACTGGAATATCGGTCGCGTTGGCCAGTTGTTTGGCCTCATGAATCGAGTTATCCAGATAGAAAACCAGGAAGAGAATGAGTAGACAGAGAACAAAACTGATAATTCCCGAGAAAACAATGAGGATTACTTTCTTGGATGGTGTTAAAGTACCCGGCAAAGCCTTTTCAATGAGCTTCAACTGCGTGATTTGCTGGGATTGCATTTTGGCATTGTTGTAGCGTTGCAAAGCCTCAATGTATTCCTTACTGGCAATGTCGATACTGGTTTCAAATTCCTGAATCTTCGCCTCGTTGGGTACTAATCCATCAAATTTTCGATTCAATCGAACTAACTCTTTCTCAACCGTTGCAATACTATTCTGAGCCAATTCCAGGGCAATCTCCATGTTTAATTTCTGACTGACCAGCTCGGTTTTAGCAACCAAAGGATTGTAAATGTAACTATCCGTCGATTGATTGATCTGTTTGGTCAGTTTATTCTGAAGCGAATCAAGGCGAGCTTTGTATTTAGGGTCAAAATTAGAGCGGAAGTAGATGTCATTCGCCGCTCTTAATTGCTGCTTGGTTACAACAATGTTCTGGTTAATGGCCGCCAGCGTACTTTCGAGGTACCGCCGATCGCTGGGATTAAATTTGTTATCAATATTCTTTAAAGCTGCCGTATACGCTACTACGTCCTTAATGGCTACTTCTCTACGCGTCTCAAAATCAATGATTTGACCATACATGCTTCGGGCCTGTTCATTTAAATTTAAAACCCGATTTTTAATTTTATACTGTTTCAGTTGATCCATCAATCCGGTCAGATTTCGCATTTTTTCGTTCATGAATTTTTCTAGAAATTCAATGGAACGATCATTACTCGTCTGTAATCGAATGGAATAACGATTGATAAAATCTGCACACAAGGTATTGACCACGAAAGCCGTAAATTCAGGGTCGTCGCCATCAAATTCAACGCGGATATAATCACTATCCTTCACCCGCGAAACCGTTAGGTTCCCAGAAATAGCATCCGTATCGTAATGCATGGATTGCAGGATATTCAGTAACTTCTTTTCTTCGGGACTTTCAATGAAAAGATCCTGCTGGGTAGAAAGTTTTTGATTAAAGAGGGCAATCGCCCGACTCTTTTCAGTAGAACTCAGCTCCTGTACTGATTTGCTGGGTTTATGAAAAGCTTTGGCTGGCTGGGTAAGATCATGCAGAATGAGGCGATAAGAAACCATATTTATGGTATTCTTCAGCTGCATACTTTGTATGATATTGTCGAACTTCTGCGTTACTTCCGACTGCTGTTCGTTGCCTCCGACCGTGAATCCCTGGTCCGTTTTATCGACCAAACCCGTTGCAATTCGTGCCGTTGAGGTGTACTCGTCGGGGAGTTTCTGAACTAGGAAATAGGCAGCAATGACGGTTAGTAAGGGGACTGCCAGCAACAGCCACTTCTTTTTATATAGGAAATGAAGGAATCTAATGAAATCTGCCATTCGATTGCGTGATGCTTAACTTATATGGAGTAGGGCAAGGGTAAATTGCTTATTGATCTAACTTGATGTTTTCAAGTTTTTCCCCCACTAGTTCTTCCAGTCGGGTTTTAGAGATGAGCACCTCACTTTCAGCAATAATCAGTTGTTGATTATTATCTGAATACATCACCAACACGTTATTGTAGTTTTCAAGGCTTTGTTCACCCTTTTCAAATTTATATTTTACGTCCTTCAGCATGCTTTCGATGTCCAGTTGCAATTCATGCTTGACGCGTAAAACGGCTCGTCGCTGGATGTAGGCAAAATAGCGTTGCTTCACGTCAGCTTCTAAATTAAGATCAAAGGCCTGCTGCTCGTACTCGGCTACTTTTTTCTCGCCTCGGGCCTGTTTTAAAAGGGGAGTTTTCTGTAGGATGGACCCTATATTGAGTAGCAAGCCAATCTGATAGTTATTAAACCAGTTCGGATTAACTACTGTTGGCACGGGAGAGGTAGGATTGGTAATATACGTAGGCGTATTGGCCGGGCTGTAGAGGTAGGAAACAGACAAGGCGTCAAAGTAGGCTACTTTGGCTCTTCTAATGCCTAAGTCAGCAATGCCGACGCGTTCTTTAAACGACTTACTACGGGGATAATTTGCTTTAGCTATTTCGATTAATTTTTCGAGATAGGGGTAGGAGATATCCGGCATCATGGACTGAGTCGCTTCCTGAGCTTGTACCGAAAGAGTACTTACTTCAAGCATAAATCCCAGCAAGAATACCTTCGTAATCAGGCTGCCCGCGTATTGGCGACTAAGAAATAAAAACGCTTTCATTCGTACGGTTTATGAACTTTGGGAAGGACGATTCCTACGCCAGGGAAGAAATGCTTATACGTTTTCGGATTGAATTAAAGCCGGGAAGGTTTTCAGAATAATCTTTACATCCATCCAGAACGAATAGTTTTTAGCGTATTCAATATCCAGTTGCATGCGTTCTTCTTCCGACATGTCTTGCTTCCCTTTTCCGCGTTTGGTTACTTGCCAGAGGCCCGTTAGTCCGGCGGGTCCCGCAAAACGCTGAATGTATTGATCAGACGTCAGTTTTTCCGCTTCGTAAAGTGGTAAGGGACGGTTGCCCACCAGCGACATATCGCCCCGGAAGATGTTGATGAGTTGGGGCAGTTCATCAATACTGGAATTCCGTAAAAACCGACCAATTCGCGTAATACGGGGGTCATTGCCAAACTTCATGAAAGCGGCTTTATTGTGTTTTCGCTGGAGATATACCTTTTCGCAAACTTCCTCATTGTCGAGGTACAGCATTCGCTGGCAGGTGTTCTTGCCCCCATAAACGCACTCGGCACACAAAGCAAACTGCTCTTTTTCAGGAACTTCTTCTACTTTGTTGTACATATTGAAGGCCGCCATTTCCTTCACGAGTTTGTCAGCATCGGTACGCATGGTCCGAAACTTAAGCAGATCGAATACCTTATAACCGCCGCCTACGCGTTTAGAGCGATAGATGATAGGCCCTTTCGAATCGATACGAATCAAGAGAGCCACCAGTAAGAACAGGGGCGAAAGCAGGAGCAGGGCCAAACCCGTAGTGGTCACATCAATGAAGCGTTTCCACCACGTCACGCGTACGCGAAAACGGGGCATACGCGTCGGTTGCACCGCCAGAAGCTGGCTTTTCCGAACGAAGTAATGAAGTCGAGCGAGTAGATCACCACGACTAAAGTCTTTGGGATATAGATCGTTACCTCCCGCTTGAAGCACCTCTTGTTTGTAGGTGTCGTTCAGGGTAGGTACGGTGACAATGACCGGTAGAGAACTCAGCCAGGGAATAGACCGAAGCTGCTTCAGGAATGAAATGCCCTGAGCTTCGTAGCTTATAATCACAGCATCAGCCGGATAGTGGTCCTTGAGTGCTACCAGTGCTTCTTCGGCTGAGGTAAGCTGCCATATGTTCAATGGCTCAGCGAACGCTTGCTTAAAAGTATCACTCGCACTACTATCAGGTTCTACGTACAGAATACGTAAAGGTGGGTGGGTAACAACAGACATGGCGGTGCCTCATTACGAAATGAAAACTTACTTCGCACACTAAAAAAATAAACTTATTTGTAAACCCGGCGGAGTACGGCCTTTACCTTAGCAATGATTTCCAAGGGATTAAAAGGCTTCGTCATAAAATCATCAGCACCTAATTCCAGACACTGAATCCGATCATTACTTTCTTCACTTCCCGACAAAATAATGACTGGAATGTGACCAAATAGATTACTGCCTCGTAACACCTTTAAAAATTCTTTGCCATTTAAATGAGGCATGTTTAAATCGGCAATGACCAAGTCTACCGGGCTACCCGTCTCAATGTACGACATGCCAGCCATTCCGTCGTCTTTGATAATGGTATCAAATTCTTTATTGAGGCATAACTGCAGTACCTTTCGCGTCATGGGCTCATCGTCAAGTATTAAGATCGTTGACTTCTCAAGGGTGGAATTTGGCGGATTCATAAGGGACAAATAATATGTATTGATAAAAATCAAAGCTTGCCTTCGGCAGGTGAACCATTCAGTGACGAACTACGAATTCGATCCGTAAAGGTTGAAAGAAATTTAAATAAATTCAGTGAGTAGCGGGCATTCGTTGGCTTTTCTTGGGGTCACTCCCAAACCTTTTTAAGCGAAAGGAGAAATGAAAGTAACGAATTCCTGAAAAAACCATTCTAGAACGATTAAGTTTTCTAAAGGCGTAGAAACCAATGCCCAGAACTCATTCTTGAGCGTTCGTTCCGATGATTAATTAGAGACAAGGAGATCGAAGAATAGGATAAATCAAGGGACGTATAAAGTTTAAGGATAGCATATTTTGATTGGCGGAATTAGTAAATACTTAAATATTCATAAGGTACTGGGTATCATTTTTTAAAGATAAGTTAAGCGATTAAAATGGGCAAAAATTGCTTAACTTATTTTTTTGTGAACCCATTATCGTGACTTTAAACGGTTTATAGTTATACTTTATTGGGTATTTTTACTTAATGTTGTTGAGCCTTAAACGTAAGCAAATGATTTCCGGTTATTGAAACCACGAATGCGTAAAAAAGTGCATCTTTTTTGAAGAAAAATAGTACCTTGTAAAGAATTATAGATGCTCCGTACCGCCGCTATAACGCAACATCTGTTTTACCATTACGCTTCATGAAGGCAATCGACCGTAACTCCGCCAAGCAGTTCGATAGTATCATTTGTGTTAGCCAGACGCCCTGGCAGGGAAAGTTTCAAAACTCAGCCGTTCAACTCCTGACTGTACTTTCCCAACGTTACCGAATCCTGTACGTAGACTATCCCTATACGGTAAAAGATCTAGTGGCAGGCCTACGAGGTAAACGTCAGGTACCCGTCAAAGCCCTGACTCGGGTAGAAAATCCACTGACGCAGCTTTCGCTGGGACCGAATCGGAGCGTTCACGTATGGACACCGCCGGTATTATTTCCCATCAACTGGATGTCGGCGGCCTCGCACGATACCTTTCTGCCCCTGAATACGGGTCGTCTCATCAAAGGCTTGCGAGGCGTTATGCAACAACTGGGCATGCAAAAGCCGCTGGTCATTAACGCGTTTAATCCCGTGTTAGGATTGCCTCTGGTACATCAACTTCATGAGTTTGCTACCATTTATTATTGTTTCGACGAAATATCCGCTGAGGCTTGGATGGGCAAACACGGAACGCGGTACGAACAGGAATTTATGAAGCGAGTAGACGCGGTCATTACGACTTCTGAAGCCTTGTACCGCATGAAATCCCAGACGCAACCGCACACGTTCTGCGTAAAAAACGGGGCTAATTTTGACTTATTCAACCAAGCCTATGCCCTGCGTCAGCAACAACCTGCCGAACGGACCATCGTGGGTTATCTGGGTACGGCCGATAATCGGATTGATACGAAGGTTGTCGGGTATTGTGCCCGTATAATGCCGCACGTGGAATTTCAATTTGTAGGACTGGTAGTGGATCCTCGGGTTCAGGAAGAATTATCCGCTTATCCAAACGTACGGTTTATTGCTTCCGTGCCTCCCCAGGAACTGCCCCCCATACTGGCTCAGTGGAAAGCAGCCATGATTCCCTTTGTGTGTAATGAACATACCTACACGATCTATCCGCTGAAAATCAATGAGTACTTAGCGGCGGGGTTACCCGTAGTATCTACGCCTTTTTCGATTCTGGATGATTTCAGCGATGCCATTGCTATTGCCGGAACTCCTGAAACCTTTCAGGAAAGCCTGGTACGCGTAATAGCCGAAGATACGCCCGAGAAACAACGGCAGCAGGTTACGTTAGCTCAGGCAAACTCCTGGGAACGACGGGCGGAAGAGTTCGAAGCCGTATTTGAGCAGGTAAAAGCCGTCAAAAGTCAGGTTTAAGCTTTGGGTGTCCGTACCCATTGTTGCGTAGCGGCATCGTATTGTTTGATCAGGCGGGCTGGATTACCGCCAACCACCGAATACGGCGGCACGTCTTTGGTGACTACGCTACCACCCGCTACGACGGAATGCCGACCGATGGTTACACCCGCCGTAAGGACAGCGTTCGCCCCAATCCAGCATTCATCTTCAATCACGATGGGAGCCGTAACAATCGGTTGGCGGTGAATGGGTGTACGCACGTCTTCGTAAGCATGATTCAGTCCCGATACCGTCACGTGCTGAGCCATAATAACATCCGATCCAATTTGTACTGGCCCGATAACCACGGAAGAAATCCCGATCGTACAATGATCGCCAATGATCACGTCGCCTACGCCGTTATTGATTACGCAATATGATTCGATCACACTGTTGGCTCCCAGGGCAAACTGTTTAAAGGGAAGTACGTCCATGCGAGCCGATGAACGAACAATAGCCGAGCGGTGCTTTTGGTGTACAAAGGGATTCACAAACCAGCTAACCCAACGCCGGGGCCGGGCTTCACCCGAGGGAATAAGGAGCCAGTGAACCAGCTTTTTAAGGCCTGGATTAGAATCAATATAGTGCTTCAATGCCATAGGTGGGGTACGCAGAAGGCTACGTTCGCATGAAATGAATATCGTAATTGTATTTAATCTGCCGATAGACGTCTCGTACCAGAGCGATCAGCTTATTATTGCTTTGCGTCAACGTACTGCGGGTCATGGTACTCGGCTCGGCGGCTGAATTGCGTTGCGTAAATAGAGACTGGTAATCGTTGTAAAACAGACCCTTCCCGCCTTTTTGTAAGAACGAAATGCACATCCGGTACTCCATCCGATCGCCCTTAATGCCTTCGGCGTAGCGACCAAACTTCTGAAGAAACGTACTCCGACGCAGGTGAGGATGGTCACTGTACGCATAAATCTTCGTGTAATCGATACCAAAGGAAGGAAGGTACATCTCCGAAAAGTTGTAGGCGTAGGGCCGCAGGTACGGATAGGGAATGTAGGCGTAAAACCGGATGTAGTCCAGGTTTTTATTCGCCTGCATTAATTCCAGAGCGTGGTTAAAATGCAGCGGAAAATCCGTACTCGGTTCAAAATCTTCCTGAACGTACAGGGTCAAAGGTGTTTTTACCGCATCCTGTCCTTTATTGATATTGTTACCCAAACCTCGGTTTTGTGACGTAGTAATGAGTTGAAAATTAAAAGTTTGCTGGAGTTCCCGAAGTTTCTGTAGGTGTTCGGGTTTACTGCCGTCGTCTGACACCACCGTATCGCCGAACTGGCAACCGATCTGCCGATAACTAGTCAGCAAATGCTCCAGCGAACCACTTCGGTTATAGTGGGTGATTAGTAACGTAACATCGGGAAAGGAATAATTCATTCGCGTAGTGGGATCTTAGCGTTGATAGGTCAGTAACTGGACGGTATTTTTCAAAAACCGATATTTCAAATACCCCCATCGCAGCATTCGCACCCAGGGCGTGGAATTCTGTTTCCAATCAGCCCGGAATGTTGCCGTACTGGGTTCACTAGACGAATTCGCCTGATCGAAAAGGGTAGTGAACGCATTGAAAAATAGGCCTTTCCCGTCGTGTTTAATGAACGACAGACACATCTGAAACTCGGCTTGATCACTGTTGGTGCCTTCCCTGTAGCGGCCAAACTTCTCAAAGAATGTACTCCGACGCAGGTGAGGATGATCGCTGTAATAGTAAAATTTCAGGTGATCCATATTCCAGAGCTGGCCTTTAAATATCATTTCTGAAAATCCCTTTTCGTACGGCTTTAGGTACGGATAGGGAAAGTAAGCATACAGTCGGATGATATCTAAACGCTCGTTCTGACTCATTAGCTGCAGGGCATCCTGAAAATGCGTAGCAAAGGCCTGCTTGGGAATGAAATCTTCCTGCACATACAGCGTATAGGGTTGTTTGACTGCATCCTGGCCTTTGTTGATATTATTGGCCAGTCCTTTATTGACGGGCGTCGTAATCAAATCGAATGGATACGAGTGTTGCAACGATTGGAGTACCTGTAGGTGTTCAGGTTTGCTACCATCGTCGGAAACGACAATCTGACCGAATGTACAGTTCAATTCCTCAAAACCCTGCAATAACCGTTGCAGCGACTGGCTACGATTGTAGTGTGTAATCAATAGCGTAACCTCGGCAAAATGAGTACCCATAAATCGGATGGTAAAGACGGCGGTAAAACAGAAAACGGCCTCTTAGTGCTGGTTCGGAAGGGTCCTTTTGGGGGAACCACGTAGGGAATCCAACCACTTGTAATCCTTAAATTTCATTTCTACATGATGGTACGTCCAGCGGGCAAAAAGGAAAATGAAGGCATAGTTGAGAATAAATAAATAACTGTAATCCTCTTTCTGGAAATGTAAAATTCGAATAAATAGAATATTGAAAATGCTCAGTGTGAAAGGGTGCGTCAGGTAAATGGAGTAACTGTACAACCCAACTTTATGTAAAAAGGGAATTCGTTTTAAAAATTTGGAAACGAATCCTTTTTCAAAAGAGAAAATCAAGATCGGAATAAAGAAGATGAGGTCGTATACGACGCCTATATCTTTCAAATACGCCCCAAAGTAAATAGCCAGAAAGATCAAGACTACGGAGAAGAATTCTGCCACACTAAACCAGGACGCTTGGAAAGTATGCCAGCGAGGATACACCTGTTGGAACACACAAAAACAGACGGCCCCCGTAAAAAAGCCAATGAGTCCCCGTAAGAAACCGTAATCATAGCCATAATTCATTCGAAAAGCTCCGGTTACGGCGTAAAGAATAGCAATACTGAGGAGCACAACCAGTGCGTAGACTTCTTTTTTCCAGCGAGTTAATTTTACCTGAGCGATGAAGAGCATACAAACGCCGAAGAAAAAGTAAGAAATCATTTCGGCACTGATCGACCAGCTGGGTATATTCCAGCTCAAATCTTTGACCCCAAAGAGCTTAACCGAGTTGAGTAAAAACAAGGAAGTAAAGAAAGTAACGACGTTGTTGCTCTCATTATCAAGCTGGTTCACGTGGACGTAGGAAGTCATGTATTTCTTCGTTACTTCCATAATAAGAAAGATCGCCAGCATGAATAAATGCAGCGGATAAATACGAAGAATACGCTTGCTGAAATACAGCGAAAAATCCTGCGTCGTAGCAATGGCCTGATAGCGATACGTGATCACAAAACCACTGAGTACGAAGAAAAAGTCAACGAAAACATCGGCGTGATCAATGAATTGATTCTTGAGCACGGGCGTCTCGGCCGATAGGGCCATGTGGAATAAGACCACAAAAGAGGCAAAAATACCCCTGAAAATATCTAGTACATCGAATCGGTGTTTCATCGTTCTGGTCAGCTTAGGATTCGACTTAGGCTAGGAAACGCTTCGTCTAAACGCTACAATTTCTTTCAGGGTAATCTTGTACTTAAAGGTCAGCAGCAAATAAATACTGCCACCGATGAGAATCTGGGCGAGCGTATGGACTAGTCCATCGCTACCTACGTAGTGTTTATACGCCAGAATAAAAAGAATCATCAGAGCACAGAAAAGTACCGGCTTGATGAAGTTGGCGAAGAAATCACGAATAAAATCACCGACTAAATATTGAACGATAAAGAAGTTTAGAATCAGGTTAATAAAGGTACTCAGCAGGAAAGCTGTCGCAATACCGTACACCTGCCAGCGGGTACCCAATAGATACAGTAAGGGGACTTTTACCAGCAGTGTAACCAGGTTAAGATAGAACAGTAAATTGGGCTTTCCTTTGGTAAACGCCAGCGTAAACAAGGGATTGGAAAGACAGTAGAAAATACTGACAAAAACGAAAATTTTAATGAGTGGAATCGTTTCTTCCCATCCCGGCCCGTACATCAGCGGGACTACGCTGTCAGCCGTAATATAGAGCCCCGCCAGCAAAGGAATATTGAGGTAGCTTACCAGATCTAAAATGCTCAGGTAGGCTTTCTTTAGCTCCGAATCACTTTCCTTCATTTTAGCCAGAATCGGGTAGGCGACCTGTAGAATAATGGGACTTAATTTAGTAATGGGGAAGATAGCTAACTGCGAGGCAATGGTATAATAACCCAGGGCTTTAACGCCTAGTAACCCTCCTACAATGATGTTGTCTGAATTGCCCTGAATAAAGCCTAATAAGCCATCCCCTACATTATATACGCCGAACTTTAAGTGCTCTTTAATAGCACTGAAGTTCAGGTAAAATCTGGGCGTAAACAGATGGCGACCTAAAATAATTTGCAGCAAAGTACGAATAACGTGCGTAGCTAGTTGTCCGTAAATCAGCGAGAGTTCTTCGTAATGATTATAGGCTAAAGCAATGGTAATGGCCGTACCCGCAACGGTGGCAATGATTTCCATCAGAGCAATCGTCTTAAACTTCAGCTCTTTTTGCAGTAAAAACAGATAAATCTGCCCAAAATAGATGATAAGGAAGTAAATCGACGCCAGCTTGATTACGTAGTCGAGCTTGGGTTCTTTATAGTACGCTACCACCAGCGGAGCACTCAGATAGGCGATACAAAAGATCGTAAGGCCCAGCAGTAAACTGGTGAAATAAATGCTGGATAAGACGTTACGGTCATTTTCCTGTTTGTAGATGATGGAATTGGAAAAACCGAGGTTACTGAAAATATAGAATAAGTTGATCAGTAATGCACTCACACTCACTACCCCAAATACCGAAGGGTCTAAAATTCTAGCCAGGATCGTAACCTGTAAGAATTGAAAGACCGTGGAGATAACCGTGGATAAGGTTATCCATTTGCCCCCGTCTACTGCACTTTTTTTCGTACTCATGTAGCTGTAATAAATGAATTGGGACGATGCCCAAAAGCTGTTAAGGGTGGACTACGCGATTAGCGTATAAAAGCACATGGCCGCAAGGCCAGTGGCTTGCTTGCGTTACGCGTTGCTGTAAGGATCTGGGGTAGAGCAGGAAAAAGGAGCCATCAAGTGTGATGGACGAGGCAAAGGCAGGGGCCAACCCGTAGCATCGGAGAATGTTCCGAAGCTTACCAAGGCGGGAAAATTCGCTGAACGAGCAATGCACTTCCAAGTCATAATCTTGATGGCGGTCAGATTAATAGGCTTTAAATACAGTAAAAATAACAGAAATTAAAAAGCCAGCAAACGCTGAGGCGAATTAATTCGGATGGAAAGCGATGAAAAAACCGTGCTACGGTCAAATTGGGAGAGAGCGGATTTCTGATCACGCAACACCTGACGGAAGTCGATGAAGACGTTGTGACGGAACTGGTACGAGGCGACGAGTTCGCCGTAAAAAAGATTGGTTCCTACGCCTTGACCAATATAATTACCGTATTCGCGTCCGGCGGGGCGGTCGGCTTCGTTGTAGTTAAGCAAGGGATTACTTCCGTAGTTACGACCGGGCAGGTCAAGGCCGTAGTTGGCACTGAGAATCACGGCCGTTACGTTCAAACGAGGCAGGGGCTGATAGCGAATGGTACCCGCGATCTCCTGAAAGTTAGCTCCCATGGGATGAGCCATGACCTGATTGTAATGCACAAAATTGGTCTTATTGGAAACGTGCTGGAAGGTATACGGGCGGGCTCCGTTCCACTCTACTTGTAAGTCAAGGTTATCGACGCCAAAGGCATTGATGTATTTTCCTCCCAACTGGTAGCCGAATTTATTTCCCCACCAGCCGCGGCCTTTGCGTAATTCCTGAAAGTTGAATTCGTCCAGGTTGAGCTGTCCATACGCCTGAAATTTTCTCAGGAAAGTCCAGCGTACATCCATCCCCACCATGGAGTTATCGGCACTAAACTTCTGAGCTTCAATGGCCCGGTAAAAAATTACGGGGTTCAAGTATCCCAGATCGAAGTAGCCCTGCGATTTATCCCGGCTGTGAATGATCGTCTCGAAAAGACCAATGTTTACGTTGTCACCAATATTCAAGCCCAGCCGGTGATAAGCCATGTATTTTTTGGTAGGCAGAGCACCGTACGTAGGAATACTGTCCTGCTGGTTACTGATTTCGCTGAATAAGTTGACGTATTGAAAGGGTCCGATTTTGGTAGTAAGCTTCAAAAAGAGGTAAGGGCCGCTGTTATCCGAGAGGATCATCGAACGAAAGCCATTGCCAATAAAGACCTTGTCGTGACCAAACTGAAGGTTGATCTGCTTAATGGGATCGAAGGTAATGTAGCCACGAGCCGTAAAGAAATCAGTAGCCGTTTCCGGGGTAATGGTTACGCCGTCGGAACTGGTTGTACTACGGAAAATTTTGTAAGCGGCTTCGTTAGGAACGGCTTTAAAGAAATTGATTCGGTCCTGATAATAGCCTGGCAACCGCATCTGCGTATCGGTCACGTACGTGTAAAAACCCAGCTTTTTACCGATAGAACCCCGAATTTCAAGTCCCCGCGTATTGATATAAGAGTAGGGCGAAGCATCTTTCCCAACACCCAGTAAGCCATAAAGAACGGGATTGATGTGCAGCTCAACGTCGTCGTTGGAGACGCTGTACATATCGTTCTTCTTGTGGTAGAAGTATTTCCAGAAGGGTTCTTTGCTGTTGGCGGTTTGCTCGGGCTTCTTACTCCATTCCCAGCTATCTTCCCGGAGATACTTGATGTTAAAGCGGTCTACATCCGATAGATCAGCACATTCATCGCAGGAAAGGCTGTCGATTAATTGCACAATATTTTTACGCAGGTAGGGCTTTACCGTACTTTGATAACCCGGAGCGTGTTTACCGCTTTTGATTTCATATCGATCGATGAGATGATAGTAATCCGAATTAAGAGGGGCGTATACGCTTTGACTCCACGCAACCGCAGCCTGTAACCACAAAAGAAAAAAGAATAGGGTAAATCTTGGCATAGGAGAAAGACGCGTACCCTAGGGTTTAACGTTTTATTACTTACTTTGTAAACAGCCAAAAGGCCTTGCAAATTACAAAAGGATTCTGAAATTCATTTTTACATGTTTGTCCTGACCGAGCAATCTTCCGTAGCCAACCATTTCATAGCCGAACTTCGAGACGTCCGTATTCAGAAAGATCCCCTGCGATTTCGGCGGAATCTGGAACGGCTCGGGGAGATTCTGGCCTACGAGATTTCCAAAACCCTTACCTATTCCAAAACGGAAGTACAGACCCCGTTAGGGACGAGTAAGACCTTTCTCATGGCTCAGCAGCCCGTACTGGCGGCGGTTTTGCGGGCTAGTCTGCCTTTTCATCAGGGCTTTCTCAATGCTTTCGATGGTGCCCAGAATGCCTTTATTGGGGCGTACCGGGGGCTTCACGCTGAAGGAGAAGAGTTTACCGTCGAGCTGGAATATATTTCCTGCCCCGATTTAACCGGAAAAACGCTCATCATTGTGGATCCCATGCTGGCTACCGGAAAGTCGCTGGAAACCTCCTACCGCTCACTCATTCGTTACGGCATTCCGGCTCGTACTCACATTGCAGCGGCCATTGCGGCTCCCGAAGGTATCAAATATCTGCAGGATCGCATGCCTGAGTGTCGTTTGTGGGTAGGAGACATCGACGAACGATTGAATCATAATTATTATATTATCCCCGGTCTTGGCGATGCCGGTGATTTGGCCTTTGGTGAAAAGCTGTAGTAGGTCATGACACTGATTAGTAAGTACCTTTCCGTTGTACTGGCTTCCATGCTGAAGTTTGTTGGCGGACCACTGGCGGGTTTAGCCCTCCATTTATCACTGCTGGAAACCATCGTTTGTACCGTTGTGGGAATGATGGTCAGCGTCTTCCTATTTACCTTTCTAGGCCAGTGGCTTCGGTTGGTATGGGAAGACTTACGTAAAACCAAGCGGAAGCGTTTTAGCAAAAGCACGCGACGGGCCGTGCGGATTTATCGAAAATTCGGTATTGCCGGTATCGCCTGTCTTACGCCCTTACTGTTTACGCCCATTGGCGGCACCTTACTGGCGGTATCCTTCAAGGCATCGCCGCTGCGTATTCTGAGTTGGATGTTGGTATTTGCCGTGCTCTGGGCCGTGGTGTTTAGCTGGGCCTTTTACAATTTGTCTGCCGTACAGGACTGGTTTATCAAAAAGTAAGGCAGTAGTAAATCTTTAGCCCGTACTACATACGGTAGTAAATAAAAGAACAGCAAAGCCCTTCGCGTGGGAGGATCCAGACTCGAAGGGCTTTCTTGTTATAAGTACGGCTATCGCTCAGAATTAACGGAAAACCGTCCACTGCAAACTCAGTAATTCGTACGAGCCAGTTTCTCAATGATTCGCATTACTTGCTCGAGTCCCTGACGATCTTCTTCGTGGAAATCGTCGAGCTGATCGCTATCCACGTCCAGTACCAGAAAAACTTCCTGATTGGCATCGAAAGCGGGTAGCACAATTTCCGAACGGGCCGCCGACGAACAGGCAATATGTCCCGGGAAGGCGTCCACATCGGGAACCAGAACCGTTTGCTGCGTAGTATAGGCATGTCCACAAACGCCCTTGTTGAAGTCAATCCGCGTACAGGCGATGGGACCTTGGAAGGGCCCTAAGACGAGCTGATTATTTTTCCGCAGGTAAAAGCCAACCCAGAAAAAATCAAAGGTTTGTTTCAAGGCAGCCGCGATGTTGGCCAGATTGGCTACAAAGTCGTCTTCGCCCTGGACCAGGGCTTCAATCTGAGGTACCAGACTTTCGTAGAGTTCCTGACGGGAAGTGGTTTCGGGAATAAATAAGTTTTCGGCCATACTAACGATACGTGTTTCTTTTGAATCAATGGCTGGCTTCCTAATGAATGACCAGCTTGGTTTCTACCCAAAGTTCCTGATACGGAATTTCCTCTGGACTCTGAATGAGTTGCAGAAGCAGTTCGGCGGCCTTTTCGCCCATGGTATACGCAAACTGATCGACCGACGCCAGGGGCGGGTGAGCGGCGTATTCCATCATGGGCAGGTTCGCAAAACTTACAAAATACACATCCTGATTCGGAACAAGACCCAGGGCCTGAGTCCGCTCGATGGCATACAGGGAAATGTAATCATTGAAGGCAACAATGGCCTGTGGTTTTGGTTCACGGCTCAGTAGATAGTCAACTTTCGCCTGCGTATCGGCTTTTGATAAATCCGACGAACAGACGTACGAAGGATCGATAGGCAGGTGCCGCTCTTTCATGGCTTGTAAATAGCCTTGTTGACGTTCCTCGGAAACTTCCAGCTGAGCCGGACCATTGAGTAGGGCAATGCGTTCGAGGCCACGGTCGGCCAGAAAATCAACCAGCTCGCGGGCGGCGGTACTGATATTACTGCGAACTTTATGAGCAGGAAGTCGCCGGGGGACGCGGTCAAAAAACACGACGGGAATGCCAAAGCTTTCCAGTTCCTTAAAATGCAAATAGTGATGCGTTTCCGCCGAAATGGAAGCAATGACGCCGTCCACCCGACTGGCCAGAAAGGTAGCCAAAGCCCCTTTTTCGCGTTCCAGTTCGTCCCGCGACTGACTGATGACGACGTTGTACCCCGTTAAGACATCTTCAATGGCCGTAATAGCCGTTGAGAAAAATTCTTCTTTCAGAAAAGGCAGTACCACGCCAATGGTACGGGTGTGTTTTTTCTTGAGTATCAACGCCGCCGGATTGGGCCGGTACTGCAATTGACGGGCCAGTTCCCAGACGCGTTCGCGGGTACGCAGGCCAATGCGTGGATTATTCTGTAAGGCCCGCGAAACCGTGGAGATCGAAACGCCTAACTCCTGGGCAATTTGCTTGATGGTGGCTTGGCTTTTTTGCATGATCCCCCTTTACATCTACTTCAGTCGTGTACTTGTGCAATGCTTTGCAATCCCTGATCTATTGGTTTCTACGTCTTACGTACGAATGTAATACGGACGATCGCCAATGAATCTCACAAAATACGTGTTCTTTTGAATACAAAATCTTAATACGACGCATTACCTCAATGATTATGGATCCTCTCGTTACTGCCATTATAGAAACCTTCCGTGCTTCGTTCGGGGCTGAGCCAGCCTTATTGGTTCGCTCGCCGGGCCGAATCAACCTCATTGGGGAGCACACGGATTACAATATGGGTTTTGTACTACCTGCGGCGATTGATCGCGAAATGTTTTTCGCCATTAGTCCCCGCACGGATAATGTATGCCGCACGATTGCGTATAACCTAAACCGCGAAGAAACGTTTACGACGGATCAGCTGGAGAAAACGGAAGAAAAGTGGACCTACTACCTCAAAGGCGTTATCGATCAGATTCAGAAACTGGGTTACGAATTTCACGGCTTTGATCTGGTTTTTGGGGGAAATATTCCGGTAGGAGCGGGCGTCTCTTCTTCAGCGGCTCTGGAAGCGGGGCTGGCCTTTGCCCTCAACGAACTGTATCAGCTGGGCATTCCCAAGATGGCCCTGGTGCAACTTTGCCAGCGGGCCGAGAATCAGTTTGTGGGCCTCAACTGCGGGATCATGGATATGTTCGCTTCGCTGATGGGGGATACGGATGCTGTAATCCGTCTGGACTGCCGTTCGCTGGAATACGAATACTTTCCTTTTACGCAGGACCAACACGTACTGGTGTTGTGCGATACGGGCGTAAAACATTCCCTGGGAACCTCTGAATACAACACCCGGCGAACCGAATGCGAACGAGGGGTGGCTATTCTACAGGCTCATAAACCCAGTATACAGAGCCTGCGGGATGTGAGTATCGAGTTCTTGCAGGAACACCAGGCTGAGTTTGATCCGGTGACGTTTAAACGTTGTAAATACATTGTTGAGGAAATCAACCGTGTGGTGGAAGCCTGTAAGGATTTACAGAAAGACGATCTGGAAGCGTTCGGAAAGAAGATGTATCAAACGCACGAAGGCCTGCAACATGAGTATGAAGTGAGTTGTGAAGAACTCGACTTTCTGGTGGATCAGGCCCGTCTGAATCCGGCGGTGCTGGGAGCCCGCATGATGGGGGGCGGCTTCGGCGGTTGTACCATCAATCTGATTGAAAAAGGAGCGGCGGATGCCTTCATCGAAACCATGACGAAAGCGTATAAGGAATCGCTGAAGCTGGATTTAGTAACGCACAAAGTCGTTATCAAAAAAGGCACTTCTCGCCTGGAATCATCGAACGAACGGGTTTAAACGTACCAATGTAACACACCTTATGAGTGAATTTCAATTTGACGAACATCCGCACCGCCGCTACAATCCGCTGACGGAAAGCTGGGTACTGGTGTCACCGCACCGTACCAAACGTCCCTGGCAGGGACAGGTGGAAAAGTCGGCGGAAGACAAACGTCCTTCGTACGATCCGACCTGCTATCTGTGCCCGACCAATACGCGTTCCAACGGAGAAAAGAATCCGGATTACGAAAACGTATATGTATTTACGAACGACTTTTCCGCGTTGATTCACGATACGCCCGCCGGACAGGTTTCCGATGGGGAACTGTTTCAGGCGGAAAGTGAATCGGGTATCTGCAAAGTAATTTGTTTCTCGCCCCGACACGATCTGACCATTCCCGAAATGGAAGCCAAAGACATTCGTC
>NZ_JBMDWJ010000066.1:0-8466 GCF_048595215.1 Siphonobacter sp. | reverse complement strand
CTGATTCCCTGCGAAACTATGAATCAACCGGTTCGATTAGTCGTCACTATTATTCCTATACAATTGATTCGGCACAGCATACGCTGCTGCTGAAAAACAAAAACCGCCATTACAAAGGCGAGCAACTGGTATTGCATTACGAGCGTCCCGAAGCTGGAACCATCCTGCTGAAGGGCCTCAACGAAAACCGCGATTCCATCCGCGTCGTACTCAACCAGGTGGACAAAAAGTATCTGATTCACGAAGCTAAAAAAGT
Source organism: Siphonobacter sp. (assembly GCF_048595215.1). NCBI lineage: Bacteria > Pseudomonadati > Bacteroidota > Cytophagia > Cytophagales > Cytophagaceae > Siphonobacter > Siphonobacter sp. Next base: position 8,210 of record NZ_JBMDWJ010000066.1, on the reverse strand, counting down.
AGGTCGCCGTAAAGGTCTTAAACTCTAAACCGCTATGTCAACGCTCCCTGTCGATACCTTACGTCCGGAAACGGCGGCTTCAGAAACGCAGCTTCGACCTCCATTCTGGACGGCCTGGCAGAAGATTCTCTTCCGCATTGCTTTCGTGTTTTTTGTGAGTCTTGCTCTGCCTAATGATCCGGGTTGGTATAAAGACCTGTTTTCGTTTGATTGGACGCGACTGCATTACCGCGATTTGTACGACATTGCCCGGTTTGGTTCCGGTCTGAATATTTTCGGAAATAAGATTTTCGGTAGCTCGCTTAATGGGTACGCCACCTGGGTAATCACCTTGATTTTTGCCATCGGGGTTGGGTTGGTCTGGACCTTTATCGATAGTCGCCGCAAACCTCAGCCCCGCGAGTACAACCGACTGTATTACTGGCTTCGGGTGGTAGTACGCTACCGGGCGGGGATTGGCATTATCGGTTTCGGCTATACTAAACTGTTTCCCACGCAGCTGCCGTATCCGTCGCTGGGCGTTCTCAATACCGATTTTGGTGATTTGACGCTACAGAAAATCTACTGGCTTTCCATTGGCATTGTCCCCTGGTACGAGGTGTTTGCGGGTGTGGTAGAAGTACTGGCCGGAGCCTTACTGTTTTTCCGGGCTACAACCTTCTGGGGTTCCGTACTGCTATTCGGAGCTTTGGCCGATATTGTCTTTGTTAACTTCGAGTACGATGGAGGCGTCCACGTGTATAGTTCGTACTTCGTGTTGTTATCCGGTTTCTTGCTCATTTACGATATACCAAAAGTATACAATCTGCTCGTTCGCGAACAGTTGACCATTCCCGTTCATTACTATCCTTCGTTTGATAAACCCTGGCAACAATGGAGCCGGGTTTTTCTAAAAACCGGAGTAATTGGGGTATTTGTAGTGTGGTTTTTCTACCTGCAGGGCGTGAACTTCCTGTATGATCCGTACAAACAGCCCGCCCTTAAAGGCGTGTCGGAATTGCGGGGAAATTATAACGTGACGGAATTTAAAATCAACAACCAGGTCATTCCCTATTCGCCGCTGGATTCCGTACGCTGGCAACAAGCCACCTTCGAAAACTGGACGACGCTGACGTTTAAAGTCAACCGACCCGTAGATCTGGATTTGTCTAATGGCGGAGGTTCGCCCATGCGGGACATCAACCGAACCTTTGAGCTGACGGGCGTCGCGGGCGGGCAACGGGTGTTTTACTACGAGGCCGATACCCTGCATCAGGTACTGTATTTACAGGACAAAAATCGGGGACGTCAGAACCGCGAAACGCGGGAGATTGAGGGAAAAGCGGCTCGTACAGAAGCCAAAGCAAAACCCGTCGTAGCCAGCTGGATACCCAAGGAAGCTTTGGCGATTATCGGTTCGGAAGATGAAAAAATTCATCCGCTGGCCCGCTCCACCCGCCGCACCCGTGGGATGATCAGCGAAGCCGAAAACCCCGGCGGCGAAAGTTCGCAGGTCGTAGGCTGGGATCGTAGCAACAACGGTACCGTGAAAGCTCCCACGCCGCTACGCAACCGGATGATTCTGAACTACCAAGCCATTAACGGAGGAAACCGGGTCATCCTGTCAGGGATTGATGAAAATAGAGATTCGATTCACGTAGTACTCGATCGGGTTCCCCGCAAATACGCCCTTTCCGAAAGTACCCTGAAAGCGGGTAAATACGATTAGAAGGATGCGTTTAGTTGTAAAAAAAGGACTACTCTGGGCCGTACTGGGGCTGGGCGGCTGGGCTAGTCTAAGTTTTTCCCAATCTCGCACTGCTGCGGTTGGGACGATGCCTGCCGATACTATTTACGGGTTTGGACGTCCGGCTACGGCTGAGCGAATCAAAGCCTGGGATAGTGCCATTCGTCCCGATGGAAAAGGCTTACCACCGGGTTCAGGGACGGCCGAGAAAGGAGCCGTGCTGTATGCGGAACGTTGTTCGGCCTGTCACGGCAAAACGGGCGTAGAAGGTCCCAATGACCGACTAGTGGTTTCGGATACCAGTAAAACCAAAGGTATTGGTAACTACTGGCCCTACGCTACGACGCTGTTTGATTACATCCGGCGGGCTATGCCGTTTAACGCTCCAGGCAGTCTGACCGACGCTGAAGTGTACAGTCTGACGGCTTTTTTGCTGGAAAAAAACCAGCGGATCCAGCCTGGATTTGTGCTCGATGCTCAGACCTTACCCCGCGTGGCAATGCCCGCTAAAGCCAAATATATTCTGGACGACCGCAGCGGAGGTCCCATAATCCGGTAAAGCCGTTTTGAAAGAACCAATGAAAGTATTACCCGGAGAAAAACCCGTTGTACTCGAACAAAAAGTCAGTCGGCGAAGTCTATTAGGCGGAGCGGCTACCGCCGCGATCGTGCTGGCTCAGGCTCCGTTCGGCAAAGCTGTACAGGCGGCTCTGTCGGAAAAAGAGTGGAAGACCGACCCGACCAAAGTTCCTGGTGTACCACCCGGCACAGTCGGCACGCGGTCGCCGTTTGAGAAGCCCGTCAAGAAACCGTCGGACATTTCTTCCCGAACGCCCTTACAGAATCTATACGGCACGATTACGCCCTCGGATCTGCATTTTGAACGGAATCACAACGGTGTTCCCGCCATCGATCCGGCTCAGCACGAGCTGTTGATTCATGGCCTGGTGGAAAAACCACTGGTATTGACGCTAGCTGATCTGAAGCGGTATCCGTCCGTCACGCGGATTTGCTTTCTGGAATGTTCGGGCAATTTTCGTTCGGGTAATCCAAAGCTGAGTCCACAGGACATTTGCGGCCTGACCAGCCAGAGCGAATGGACGGGCGTCATGCTCTCTACCTTATTTCGGGAAGTAGGCGTGAAGCCCCAGGCCCAGTGGTTTCTGGCCGAAGGATCAGATGCGGCGAAGATGACCCGCAGTATTCCATTGGCGAAAGGCTGGTCGGATGCCATGATCGTGTACGCCCAAAACGGCGAGGCCATTCGTCCCGAACAGGGTTACCCCTTTCGGTTGTTTCTGCCGGGCTATGAGGGAAACATGAGTGTCAAATGGCTCCGGCGACTGGAACTCTCCGACGAACCGTTCATGACCCGCGAGGAAACCTCCAAGTATACCGAACCCGTGAAGGACGGCAAAATCCGTTATTTCAGTTTCGACATTGACGCCCGCTCCATCATCACCTTTCCGGCGTATCCGGCTCAGGTACAAAAGGGCTGGATCGAAATTCGGGGGATTGCCTGGAGTGGTCGCGGTAAGGTGGATCGGGTGGAAGTGAGTACGGATGGCGGCAGAAGCTGGCAACTGGCCCAGATTCAGGGCCCTATTCTAGACAAAGCTCATACGGGTTTTCGTTACCTTTGGTACTGGGACGGCAATGAAACCGAAATCCAAAGCCGGGTAACCGACGAGACCGGTTATATCCAACCCACGTATCAGCAGTTAGTAGCCGCCCGCGGTTCCAAAGGCGGCTATCATTTCAATCCCATTACGGGCTGGGTGCTCCAACGCGACGGGCAGGTTTTGCTCCGAACGTAATGGTTCCGGTCGATGAAGGTATGACAAAAAAAGAGTACGATGCCGTAGTGGTGGGCTCGGGTCCAAACGGACTAGCCGCCGCCATCACCCTGCAACAGGCGGGACTTTCGGTGCTGATCGTGGAAGGGAAATCAACCATTGGTGGCGGACTCCGTACGGAGGAAGTTACCCTGCCGGGTTTCAAACATGACATTTGTTCGGCCATTCATCCTTTGGCAGCAGGGTCGCCTTTTTTCAATACCCTTCCGCTGGCGGACTTTGGTCTGGAATTCATCTATCCCGAAGTCGCGTCGGCCCATCCCTTCGATACAGGTCAGGCGGCGGTACTGTTTCAATCCATTCAAAAAACCGCTCAAACGCTGGGCGTGGATCAGCAGGCCTACGAAAAACTTGCCGGATTTCTAACCAAAGCCTGGCCTAAGGTGGCGGTTGATACGCTCGGTCCGCTGACGTTTCCTTCACATCCCCTGGACTTCGCGGCCTTCGGCTTGCGGGCCTTACCTCCGGCCACCTGGTTCAAGCACCTATTCAAAGGAACGCAGGCTCAGGGACTGTTGGCCGGTATGGCCGCCCACGCCATTCAACCCTTAAGTAACTTGACCACTTCCGCCATTGGACTGGTACTGTTAACGGCTGGCCATCTACGAGGCTGGCCCATACCCAAAGGTGGCTCGGGGCAAATTGCTCAGGCATTAGCGATGTACTTTCAATCGCTGGGCGGAAAAATCGAAACCAATTTTTACGTCGAATCCTTGCAGCAACTGCCTTCCTCGCACGCGGTATTGTTCGACATTACGCCCCGACAATTGCTTAAAATTGCCGGGCATACTTTTTCCCCCCTGTACCGCTGGCAACTCGAACGCTACCGCTACGGAATGGGCATTTTCAAAATTGACTGGGCTCTCGACGCTCCCATTCCGTTTACCGACGAAAATTGCCGAAAAGCCGGAACCCTGCATTTAGGGAACACCCTTCAGGAAATTACGGATACCGAAAAACTTAGTTCTCAAGGCGGCTACCCGGATAAGCCTTTCGTTTTGCTGGCCCAGCAAAGTCAGTACGATCCTTCGCGGGCTCCCGAAGGCAAGCATACGGCCTGGGCGTACTGCCACGTACCCAACGGCTCCACGCGGGACCGTACCGAAGCCATCGAAAACCAGGTGGAACGCTTTGCTCCGGGTTTTAGAGACCGGATTTTGGCCCGTCACGTGATGAATACGGCTCAGGTACAGCAACACAATCCCAATTACATCGGTGGCGACATTAACGGCGGGATTCTTGATATTACGCAATTATTCACCCGGCCCGCTCTACGTTTTTCGCCGTACCGAACGTCTACCAAAGGCCTCTATATCTGCTCGTCGTCCACGCCTCCGGGTGGGGGCGTGCATGGCATGTGCGGCTATCACGCGGCCCGAAAGGCCTTACAGGACGTATTCCAGATTGGGGAAAATCGGACATTGATTCCTTGAGACCAAGCATTGGTCGCGGTTCTATTCGCTAAAATCGCTGTTTCCTTCGTTTGTAATGGAGGGTTCCTACCTTCCGGTTTTCTTCCTATACGTATGTCCCAAATCGTTCTGTTTTTCTTTTTAACCGTCTGGACGCTTGGCCTTTCGGCCCAGACGCCGATTGCCATTAACGAAAAAAGTACCACTCGCCATGGCCCCGAGAAGGGTTCACTACTCATCATTGGTGGCGGTACCGTAGGAACGGAAATCTGGGCCCGGTTTGTGGAACTGGCTGGAGGAAAAGAGAAAGCCCGCATTGTCGTCGTTACCGCCGCAGCGGGTGATTCGGCGGCGGTGAGTCCGACGCATCTGGAAAGTATCCGGAAGCAGTCGGGCGTGAGTCGGGTCACGCTTCTGCACACCAAAGATCTAACCGAAGCCAACAGTGACGCGTTTATCGCTCCGCTGAAGGAAGCGACGGGCGTGTACTTCATCGGCGGTCGGCAGTGGCGAATTGCGGATTCCTACCTCAACACTCGTACGCATCAGGCTTTTTTTGAGGTACTCAACCGGGGCGGGGTCATTGCCGGAAGTTCGGCGGGAGCGAGTATTCAGGGTTCGTTTCTGTGGCGGGGTGATACGAAGGGGGCGGACATCCTCGTCGGTGATCATACGCAGGGATTGGGTTTTCTAAAAAATTCCGCGATTGATCAGCATTTACTCAAACGTAATCGGCAGTTTGACCTCATTGATTTTATTCGCCAGTCCCCGCAACTGATTGGGATCGGGCTGGATGAGTCGACGGCCATTGTCGTGCAGCAGGACCAGTTGGAAGTGTTGGGTAAATCGTACGTGGCCGTGTATGATTACCAGACCATTGTGGGTAAAGGCGAGCCTCACGTACGGGATCAACAAGAGCAGGTTACCGCGTCCAACGGCGGGTTTATTTTGCTAGGTCAGGGGCAACGGTATGATTTGAGGGAGAGGAAAGTAATCAAGTGATGAATGGATATAGGTTTTATAAGATTGTTCCTTAACTAAATCACTTTTTCGTCCCGTTGAGACGGCTGGTTTTTTAGTCCGTATACATTCCATGTCGGCACGCCCGCCGCTCTTTTCATCCTGCACTAGGCCACCGCATTCCGGATGAAACCGACATGGAATGTGATAGGACGGGGATTGGCTTTATGTCGTCCATATAAGGTATTTGTACATCCTCAATAACTACTAACGAGCAACTATCAACTGACAACCAACAACAACCCACCCGCCAACAGCACTCCAAATCTTCATCTTTCGCGTTCTTGTCGTATTTATACTCGAATAAATCCAATGTTTGGAATAATTCTGCGGAATAGCTTGTACTTTCAAGCCTTACGACCTCGCTGTTTCCTCAGGAATGACCTCTAAACCTCTACTATTTTACTGTTTCTTTAGTCTGCTTACTTATATATCCGTTTTTTCGAATCCGGTCTGGGCTCAGTCGGGCATTCGCGGGCGGGTTCAGGAAAAGCAGACGCCCATGGCTTCGGCTACCGTGCGATTGTTCCGACTGCCGGATAGTTCGTTCGTGGCCGGTACGCTTACCGACGAATCCGGTGCCTTCAGCCTCGCCAGTACGCCGGGAAATTACTTCGCCCGAATCGAATTCATCGGGTATCAGCCCGTAAAAACGGCGGCTTTACAGGTACGCTCCCAGACCCTGGATCTGGGTGTTATTCAGCTGACCCCTACCAGTAATTCCCTGAAAGAGGTGGTGGTACAGGCCGAAAAAAGCTCGATGGAGTTGACGCTCGACAAGCGAGTATTTAACGTCGGAAAAGACCTAGCCAATGCGGGCGGTACGGCCTCGGATATTTTGAGTAATGTACCTTCCGTGGCCGTGGATGTGGAAGGAAACGTAAGCTTACGGGGCAGTAGCAACGTTCGGATTCTTATTGATGGCAGACCTTCGGGACTGGTCAGTATCAAGGGTGGGAGTGGACTGCAACAGCTACAGGGCAGTGCCATCGAAAAAATTGAAGTCATTACCAATCCTTCCGCCCGCTACGAGGCCGAGGGGATGGGAGGGGTCATTAATATTGTGCTCAAGAAAGAACGGCAGGAAGGGATCAACGGATCGTTCGATGTCATTACGGGGCATCCGACCAATTATGGACTAGCTGCCAACGTCAATTACCGTCGTCGGAATCTGAATTTTTTCGTCAATTATACGCTGGCTTATCGGAATACACCCGGTCGAAATAACCTGTATCAGGAAGTCTACCGGAATGATTCCACCTTTGTTTCCCGGCAAAACTCCCGAAGCCAGCTTAAGGGTATGAATAATAACGCCCGGGCCGGACTGGATTATTACTTCAGCGAAAAAAGCATCCTAACGGCGGCGTATACTTGGCGGACCAGCAAGGGCAAACGTTTCACCAATCTGGAATACCTCGATTACCAGTACCAGAGTCCCGACCTACTGGCGACGACGAAACGCACCCAGGACGAAACCGAAACCGAACCCAATTCCGAGTACGTGCTTACCTACAAAAAAACGTTCGCCCGTCCGGGCCACGAATTAACGGCGGATGTACGATACCTGGATAACTGGGAAAACTCCGATCAGTACTTCACCCAGCAAACGTTTTACCCAAGCGGCGGCAGTACCCCTTCCATCTTACAGCGGGCCTTGAACGATGAAACGGAAAAGCAGTGGCTTCTGCAGGCCGATTATGTACAGCCCTTTGCGAAAGAAGGAAAGCTGGAAGCAGGGATTCGCAGTAGTTTTCGCGATATGACCAATAATTATTCGGTAACTCAGCGTACCGAAACCGGCTGGCAGCCGCTGGAAGGGCTTACCAATAATTTTCTCTACGAAGAACGCATTCACGCGGCCTACGCCATTCTGGGAAACAAGGCCCACAAGTTCTCGTATCAGCTGGGCTTACGCGGTGAAATTACCGATGTGACGACTACGTTGAAACAAACCAATCAGGTCAATCCCCGGCAGTATGCCAACCTGTTTCCCAGTGTACACGCCACCTACGACCTGCCGCGTCAGCACGCCATTCAGGCCAGTTACAGTCGCCGGGTGCGACGGCCGCAGTACAATGATCTGAGTCCGTTTATGACCTTTAGTGACAGTCGGAATTTCTACAGCGGCAATCCGGATCTGAACCCTGAGTTTACGCATGCGTTTGAAGTCGGACATATCAAGTACGTCGAGAAGGG
>NZ_JBMDWJ010000065.1:0-4179 GCF_048595215.1 Siphonobacter sp. | reverse complement strand
GGAGGTGGGTTATTTAGCTATCTTTGGGCGGTTAAGAAAGGGGGAAAAACTATTTGCGAAAACCAAATAAAAGCCCACACGACTCTGGGCCTGGACTGAAGCAACAACCGGATTAGACTTTCCAATCCATTGAACCTCAGTACGGAAGGCTGGGGAATACGTAGCCTTCCGTAGTCATTTCTAAAACCGGATGTTTATGGCTTCTTACCGCTGAATCAAATGGAGCACCTCTCAACGTATCTCAGCCCTGAAATCAAACTTTCCTGTTACGAAGACAAATTTTTTAAGTCTGACGTTGTGTTTGATCAGCACATGTTGATCTGGTTCATTTCCGGTGAAACCAAAATTATACAGGCCGAAACGACGCATGTCTTCAAGGCTGGAGATATTTTCTTGATTCCCCGTAACAAACCGGCTACTATCATCAACTATCCCAAAGATGGCTTGCCCCATAAAACGGTTGTCATGCTTCTAACGACGCCAATCCTGCGGGATTTTTATCGAAACCAGTCGGTTCACGTCACTGTGAAAGCTAACCCTTCCATTCAAAGCTTTACAAATCATCCCTTACTCGAAAGTTGTCTGACTTCCCTGATTCCGTACTTCCAGCTACAGGATCCCTTCCCAGCGAGCCTGGCCTCCCTGAAAATTACCGAGGCAATCAGTATTCTAAGGACTATCGATCCGACGATTGACCATGTACTAGCCAACTTTGACGATCCGTATAAAGTAGAACTGATTCGTTTTATGGAGCAAAATTATCAGTTTAACATGCCCCTGGAGAAGTTTGGTTATTTAACGGGGCGAAGCTTAACGACATTCAAGCGGGATTTCAGGAAAGCCTTTAACACAACGCCTCAGCGGTGGCTGACACAAAAACGCCTGGAACTGGCCCATTACCAACTCGCCGAGAAAAAACAGAAACCCATTGATGTCTGCTACGAAGCCGGGTTTGAAAACTTATCACACTTCTCGTACGCGTTTAAAAAACATTTCGGGTATACCCCTTCAAGCTTACGCTAAAATAAAGCTACAGTAGGATAGGTTTGATACCACGGGTGTATCAGTAACTTTACCGGTAAGAAACGTGGCTCATCCATCGTTTCTGGCATTTGTACCGTACTCTTTAGTGCGTCTTTTCTTACTCAAAGTTATAGTTTTTCGGAAACAGCTTTCGAACTTTTTACCTTCTGGGGATGCGTCACGAATATATACCTGCTTATTCTCTTACGTCTCTTTAAAACCATGTAAAGGCTGTACCGTACGAAATTCCTTATTGATCTGGCCTCTGTTATATTGACCACCGATACGCCCAAGGTCTCAACCTGCACCCGCTAAGCGTTGTAGCAGAATCGCTTTTTTTGATCTAGTACTACAAGTCCTTAAGTATATGAACAAATATCATTTCCCGTATTACAAACCCTAAGCAAACGCGATTCTGTTTGCAGTCAGGTAGCGGCAGTAACGAGGCAGAGGGTTTCCCTCACTCGTTTACTGCCTTTGTTTTTTGGATGGTTAAATGCTGTATCAAATCTGGGCCACCGTAGTGGATATTCCACAGTCCATTTTGCTTTCCAATCCTATGTACTGATTAGAGGTAAAGGTCTAAAACAAGCCCGATACGCTATTTGCACTCGAATCTATTAAGGTTCGGTTCTTTCCTGCCCGCTTTTTCAAAGTTCACTGTATTGGATTCCATCTCGTTGATAGTCAGATCAATAAGCAATTTAGGTGCCCGCTGCTTCTCGTCAGTAAGATGGGGTAACTCAAAACTTATTGTTATTATTATTTGGACTTAGTATAAATAAAAATAAATTTGTAGCCAGAATCCTTCTCCCATAGAAACTACTTCACCTTAAATGCTCCATCCGAAAGGGGCGTTTAACTGTCACATGTTACCAATGTATTTTAGACAACTATTGCTGGTGTGTTTATGCACCATCGCTCTTTCTTCGCATGCTCAACGTCTAAGCTCGATTCAAGGAGTTATTCAGAACCAGACGGGTTCTCCTTTGCCAGCCATTACCGTTCGCATTACTGAATTAAACAAGGTAACTACTTCCAATCAGGGGGGAGAATATCGCTTCTCGAACCTTACGCCGGGGCATTACACATTGATCTTCAGTGGTATAGGGTTCAAGACGCTGCACAAGAAAGCAGAAGTGAAAGCGGAAGAGGAGAGTCGTATTGAAGTCACCTTGCAAGAGAGTACCGTTGATCTCAATACGGTTACTGTAGTGGGTCGTACGGAGGTTCAGGAAGTGAACCGTCAGGCTTTTAACGTTACCGCCGTGGATGCCAAGCAGTTGTATAACTCAACGCTAGATCTGAGCAGTGCCCTGGATCGGGTATCCGGCGTACGGGTGCGGGAGTCCGGCGGTGTGGGGTCTAATTTCAACCTTTCGTTGAATGGTTTTTCGGGCAATCGGATTCGCTATTTTATTGATGGGGTACCGATGGACAATTTCGGTTCCTCCTTTCAAATCAATAATATCCCCATCAATATTGCGGATCGGCTGGAAGTGTACAAAGGGGTCGTTCCCATCTGGCTGGGTTCGGATGCTCTGGGCGGAGCAATTAACATTGTTACGGGAGATCGATTCCGGAATTATGTAGACGCTTCGTATTCCTATGGTTCCTTCAACACGCACCGGAGTGTAGTAAACGCCGCATTTACGACCAAAGGAGGTTTCACCTTCCGGTTGAACGCTTTCCAAAACTATTCGGACAATAACTACAAAGTAACCGTGGATGCCTCGGACATCTACACCGGAAAGTACCAGCGGAATGCGGTCCTGAGACGTTTCCACGACACGTACCACAACGAAACGGTAGTAGCCAATGTGGGGGTGGTAGGTAAAAAATTCGCGGATCAACTGCTTTTGGGCATAACCCTGGGAAAAAATTACAAAGAGTTTCAGACCGGAGCCCGGATGGTAGCGGTATTCGGCGGCTGGCACCGACGCGGTAACATCGTCATGCCCACCCTGAAGTATCGGAAAACCGACCTGATTAAGGGGTTGGACGTAACGCTGAATGCCAATTACAACCTGGGTCAGGAAAGAAACATTGATACGCTGTCGGCACGGTTTGACTGGTTTGGCAATTCCAAGCCGAATGTAAGTGGGGAAGGTCGCGGACGAAGCCTATCGAAATACTCCAACAATAATGGTCTGGCCACGGCGACGGTTAATTACAAACTATCGGAACGGCAGGCCCTGGCCCTGAGCAATGCGTTTAGTACCTTTTATCGGAAGGGTTCGGATGTGTTTAATCCAAGTTTTACCCGGGGCGATGTACGGCCCCGCCTCAACAAAAACGTATTGGGTCTGGGGTATACCTACGACGAAAAAGACAAATGGAGTACATCTATTTTTGGCAAGTATCTGTATCAAAACACCCCCGGGCAAACTTCGTTTAATAAGCTGGGCTTTGGGGCGGCTGTCAGTTATTTCGTTACGCCTACGCTTCAGTTAAAGGCTTCCTACGAGCGGGCCAATCGACTACCCGAGGCGAATGAATTGTTCGGCGATGTTGAGTTAGTGGAGGGTAATCTTACGCTTAAACCCGAGGAGAGCCAGAACATAAATGCCGGGTTTAGTTACGGTTTCGCGGCCAAGGAGGATCATCGCTTCCTGATTAATGCCAACGCCATTTACCGACATTCCTACAACTATATCTACTCTAGATTCAACCAAAATCAGTCCGCCCTGGTACTCGATAACCTCGATGGCGTCTTTACCGTCGGCGGCGAAGGAGAAGTGCGGTATTCTTATAAAAAACTCTTTACGCTCGGCACTACGCTTACCTATCAGTACTTGCAAAACCAGCAGGAATACGTACTGGATAATTATGGCAACTGGGTGAAAAGTCCGGTCTACAAGGATCAAATGCCCAACATTCCCTTCTTGTTCGGCAATGTCGATGCTTCGCTCACCCTTCGTAATCTGGGCCAGAAGGGGAATGTCCTTAACATTGGCTACAACATGCTGTATGTCCATGCCTTCTGGTTGTACTGGCCCAGCCGGGGCTTTGCGAATGAAGGTAAAACAGACGGTGTTCCCATGCAGTTGACGCACGACTTAAATGCCGTGTACAGTCTCCAGAACGGGCGATACAATATCGGCCTGGAAGTAAGAAACATTACTAATAAACGTCTCTACGACAACTTCAGCTTAC
>NZ_JBMDWJ010000064.1:0-6615 GCF_048595215.1 Siphonobacter sp. | reverse complement strand
GCCTGAAGCGTGGCGTTGACGCTTTGGCAGACGCGGTTAAAGTAACCCTCGGCCCTAAAGGTCGTAACGTAATCATCGATAAGAAATTTGGCTCTCCGGCCATCACCAAAGATGGGGTAACGGTAGCTAAAGAAATCGAGTTGAAAGATGCTCTGGAAAACATGGGTGCTCAACTCGTGAAAGAAGTAGCTTCTAAAACGGCTGATCAGGCTGGTGATGGTACCACGACGGCTACGGTTCTGACGCAGGCGATCTACTCGATCGGTGTGAAAAACGTAGCAGCGGGTGCAAACCCAATGGATCTGAAACGCGGTATCGATAAGGCCGTAGGTAAGATCGTTGAAAACCTGAAGTCACAATCACGTGCCATCAGCACTTCCAAAGAAATCGCTCAGGTGGCTACCATCTCTGCCAACAACGACCACGAAATCGGTACGATGATCGCCGACGCCATGGACAAAGTGGGTAAAGAAGGTGTCATCACGGTTGAAGAAGCTCGTGGTACTGAAACCGAAGTAAAAACGGTAGAAGGTATGCAGTTTGACCGCGGTTACCTGTCTCCTTACTTCGTGACGAACCCGGACAAAATGGAAGCCGATCTGGATCGTCCCTTCCTGCTGATTTCTGAGAAGAAAGTTTCTTCGATGAAAGAACTGCTGCCCGTACTGGAGCAAGTAGCTCAAACCGGTCGTCCCTTGATCATCATTGCGGAAGACGTAGACGGTGAAGCTCTGGCTACGCTGGTGGTTAACAAAATCCGTGGTGCCCTGAAAGTGGCTGCCGTAAAAGCTCCTGGTTTCGGTGATCGTCGGAAAGCTATGCTGGAAGACATCGCGATCCTGACGGGTGGTACGGTAATCAGCGAAGAGCGTGGTTTCAAACTCGAAAATGCTTCGATTGAATACCTGGGTCAAGCTGAAAAAGTCCTGATCGACAAAGACAATACGACGATTGTAAACGGCGTAGGTGCGAAAGAGGACATTACGGGCCGCGTAAACCAGATCAAAACGCAGATCGAAAATACGACTTCGGATTACGACCGTGAGAAATTACAGGAACGTCTGGCGAAACTGTCAGGTGGTGTAGCGATTCTCTACATCGGTGCAGCTACCGAAGTTGAAATGAAGGAGAAGAAAGACCGCGTTGACGATGCTCTGCACGCAACTCGTGCGGCCGTTGAAGAAGGTATCGTAGCGGGTGGTGGCGTAGCCCTGATCCGTGCCGTTGCCGCTCTCGAAGGCTTCAAAGGTGACAACGACGACCAAACGACGGGTATTAACATCATTCGTCAGGCCGTTGAAGCTCCCCTGCGTACGATCGTAGCAAACGCCGGTGGCGAAGCTTCGGTAGTTATCAACGCCGTGAAACAAGGTACGGCTGATTACGGTTACAACGCTCGCGAAGACCGTTACGAAAACATGATTGCAGCCGGTATCATTGACCCGACGAAAGTAACGCGTCTGGCTCTGGAAAACGCTGCTTCGGTAGCGGGTCTGTTGCTGACTACTGAATGCGTAGTAGCTGACAAGCCTGAAGATAATCCTGCTCCTGCTGCCGGTCCTGGCGGAATGGGTGGCATGATGTAATTCATAGATCATTCTTTAATAGCCTCTCCGATCACTCGGAGAGGCTTTTTTTATGGGTTTCGGTCTGGGAACGAACGTTACCCTCTGCTGTTACGGGCGATTGGGTCTCCCCGACTGATGCAAGTTTCCAAACTTGTACCTACAATTAGGCAGCTACTTACCTGCTGTCATCACCTAAATTACTCAGGAGAATCTGGCAGGTTTTTACTGCCGGATGGGGGTTACAGATTTATAAATCTGTAGGTTCCTAACTTAAAAGGCTTCTCACATTAGAGAAGCCTTTTCTATATACTTTAATGACCTTAATTCAATCGGAACCACTGGAAACCGTAGCCATCCATAGCCAGCGAATACGAACCTTCCGCAATAGGTTTAACCGTTTTTTTATTGAGTAAGTCCTGCAAAGATTTGCCTTTCCATTCGGCCATTCGCAGTTGAATGTTCTGTTTTTCCTTACTGAAATTATGGGCGACGACTATTGATTTATCTTTCCATTTGTACTGCATCACCAGTACTGTAGACGTCGTAGCGGGAAGAATGGTCCATTCGCCCCAGCCAATCTCCGGACATTCGCTACGAATTTTGATGAACTTCTTAATGGTATTCAGCAGTGATTTCTGGTCCTTTTCCTGCGTTTCTACGTTCACTTTCTGGTACGCATAATCCCCCTGACTGATGACAGGATGAAAGGTTTTGGATGCCGTAGAGAAGCCCGCATTTTTCTGGGTATTCCACTGCATGGGCGTGCGTACCGAGTTGCGTTCTTTCAGGCTCAGATCATCCCCCATACCAATTTCTTCCCCGTAGCGTAAACTTGGCGTACCCGGCAAGGCAAACAGTAAACTATAGGCTAGATCAATCTGCTTCCGGTTACCCAGCATCGGAGCCAGCCGGCGACGGATACCACGGTCGTACAAACGCATGTTTTCCTTTGGGCCGAATTTGGAGTACACTTCTTCGCGGGCTTCGTTACTCAGTCGACCCAGGTCAATTTCATCGTGATTACGTAGGAACCAGGCCCACTGATTCGCGGGTGAATGATCGCGGGTTTCGGTCAGAGCTTTCTTAAACGTTTCAATATTTTCAGAAGCGAGGGCTGAGAACAGGTACTGATTTCCGTAGAAGTTAAACATCATCTGAATTCCCTCGCCATATTTACCCAGGAATTTATCAGTTTCCTTGGGATCGACATTGGCCTCTCCCAGTACGGCAGCATCGGCTTTGTGCCACTGAATGTACTGCCGCAAACCATAGAGCAGATCAAATTGCAGCATGGGATTTTTCATGCCACTCTGCGGAATTTCCATGTAAAACGGAACTGCATCCAATCGGAATCCGGAAATGCCGAAGTCCAGCCAGTGTTTGACAATTTTGCGAATCTCTACTTCGACGTCTGGATTCTGGGCGTTCAGATCGGGCTGAAAATCGTAAAAGCGGTGGAAGTAGTACTCCTGAGCCAAGGAATCGTAGGTCCAGGTTTCCTTTTGTACACCGGGAAATACCATGCCTTCGTCGGCATCCTGGGGCCGTTCTTTACTCCAGACATACCAGGAGCGATACGGTGAGTTTTTGTCTTTACGGGCTGCCTGATACCAGGGGTGTTGATTAGACGTATGGTTAATCACCAGGTCAATAATCACCCGCATGTCGCGTTTTTTACATTCCTCGACCAATTGTTTGAAATCGGCATCAGTTCCGACGCGGGGATCGATCTTATAGAAATCCGCTACATCATACCCATCGTCTTCCAGAGGAGAGGGATGAAAAGGTGATAGCCAGATTACCGTTATGCCGAGGTCTTTTAGGTAATCCAGTTGCTGAATTAGTCCTTTGAAATCGCCCATACCATCCCCGTCGGAATCTTTGAAGACTTTTACGTCGAGGTTATAGATCAGGGCCCGCTTGTACCAGATTTCTTCGACAAAATCCGTCGGAATGGGTGCCGGTGGGGCGGTAGGTGCTTCGGTTTGGGCGAAAGTGAGCTGGGTAGTTAGACAAGCTACAAAAATAAGCCATTTCTTCATACAGCGGTGGGAATAGGGTTGATTATACGTTACGATTATCTACTTAAAAAAATGATACGAAGCATTTTTGCCCGTAACTCTCCCCAAGTCTTGAAAATGAATGCTTTGGTCGTAATCTGGCGATGGGTATTTGGCAGAACTTTTGCGTTTCCTTTTCTTTGATTACATGAAACGTTTTTTCCTCCTGCTGACCATCGCACTACGTATGCAAGCCGCTTTTGCCCAAGATCTGGAAACGATTTTTGAACGAACCAAGGGAGCCGAAACCCCCACCTATGAGCAGGGAATGACCTATTTCCGACGACTGGATCAGCAGTTCCCGCAGGTCCAGATGCGTACCATGGGTCAGACGGACTCGGGCGAGCCGTTGCATTTACTGGTCATTTCGAAGGATAAAAATTTTGATCTGGCCCAGCAGCGGAAGAAAGGGAAGGCCATCTTTCTCATCGATAACGCCATTCACCCCGGCGAACCCGACGGTGTAGATGCTTGTCAAATGCTTTTGCGAAACCTGCTCACGAGCAAAGACGGACTCAACCTACCCGACAATGTCGTGCTCTGCGTGATTCCTTTTTATAACATTGACGGAGCCCTGAACCGTAATTCGACCAGTCGGGTGAACCAGAATGGTCCGAATTCCTACGGTTTCCGGGCGAATGGACAGAACTACGATCTCAACCGGGATTTCGTGAAAGCCGACAGCCGCAATGCGATGGCCTTTGCTGAAATTTTTCATCTCGTTGACCCTGACGTTTTTGTGGATACGCACGTGAGCAACGGAGCCGATTACCAGCACGTAATGACGCTCATCGCTACGCAGCACAGTAAACTGGGTGGTGGTCTGGGTCCCTTTCTGCATACGAAAATGGAGCCCTACCTGTACGAGCAGATGAAAGCCAAAGGGTATCCGATGACGCCCTACGTGACCAACTTTGGGCCAAATGTGACGAAGGAAGGATTCAGCGGTTTCATTGACTATCCCCGGTATTCTACGGGTTTTGCGGCGATGTTCCAGACGCTCGGCTTCATGCCCGAAACGCACATGCTGAAATCGTACGAGCAACGCGTGAAATCAACGTATGAGCTGCTGAAAATCTATCTGGAATTCACGGTAACGAACGCCCAGGAAATCGTGCGTTTGCGAAAAGCCGACCGGGAAGCCGTTCGAACGCAGCAGGAGTTTCCACTGGCCTGGAAAAAAGACGAAAGCCGCTCCCGCCCTATTGAATTTCTGGGTTATGAACACGGATACAAACCTAGTGACGTATCCGGGCAACCGCGACTGTACTACGACCGCAGCAAGCCGTTTCAGATGAGCGTTCCGTATTACGACTACTTTGTACCGACGCTGAGCGTGAAGAAACCGAAAGCGTATCTCATTCCGCAGGCTTGGTGGCCCGTGATCGAACGGCTGAAAGCGAACCATGTAGTCATGAAACGACTCGACCAGGACACCACGCTGAGCGTAGAAGCGTACCGGATTGAATCGTACCAGACCTCGCCACGCCCCTACGAAGGGCATTACCCGCATTCGGACGTGAAGGTGAGTACGCATACCCAGACGATTCATTTCCGCAAAGGCGATTATTACATGGAATGCAATCAGGATAAGAACCGCTATCTGGTGGAGACGCTGGAACCAACGAGTCCGGAAGGTTTTTTTGCCTGGAATTTCTTCGATTCCATCTTACAGCAAAAGGAAGGCTTTTCGGATTATGTATTCGAAGATCTAGCGGCTGAATTTCTGAAAAGCCACCCGGAAGCCCGGCAAAAGCTGGAGGAAAAACGGGCTCAGGATCCTGCTTTCGCTAAAAATGGTCGGGCTCAACTGGACTTCGTCCATAAACTTTCGCCGTATTATGAACCCGAACACATGCGGTATCCGGTGTTTCGGATTTTGTAGAAAAAGGACTTTGTTTACCGCATTTCCAATGCTCATAAAACCGGACTTTCGCGTACGGTTTTGTTTTTTTT
Source organism: Siphonobacter sp. (assembly GCF_048595215.1). NCBI lineage: Bacteria > Pseudomonadati > Bacteroidota > Cytophagia > Cytophagales > Cytophagaceae > Siphonobacter > Siphonobacter sp. The sequence goes on along the minus strand of NZ_JBMDWJ010000064.1, from coordinate 1,031 downwards.
CGGCTGCTCGCACGAAATTTGTGCAAGTTTTGCAAATCTTTTCACGTATTCTTTACCGCCTATGCTCTTCATCTCAGGACTCAAGTACGCCGCCGTTTTTCTGTTGACTTTTGCTGTTGCCCCGCTGGCTCATGCGTTCATGGTTTCTGATTCGTTACGATTACGGGAAGAAGTTCAAACCGACACCCTACCGCCGGGCGTTGAAAATTTCCCGAGTTTAATTCAGGTGACCCGTCCCCCCGCCGATACGCTCAAACACTTCACCTACGCCATTACCCTGGGCGGTGACTACCGCAGCGGCAACGTACAACGGAGTTTGTATACGCTCGTCACGTCGTTTGATTACTTTAATCCCAAATCTATTCTGGGCCTGTATACGTCGCCCCGGTATACATACGGTACTATTAACAAAGAATTGCAGGAACGCGAGTTGTTCGTGGATCTGAACGCTACCTTATGGTACAATCAGCACGATGTCTATCTGATGGGATTTGGGGTGCACGAAGAAAGTAACCTGCGACAAATTTCCAATCGATGGTACGGAGGAGCCGGCTTTGGCTGGCGAATTCTGGGCGGCCGAAAGGTGCCCAATACGCTGGTGAAAATCTCCATGACGAATGCGATTATCTTCGAATACACAGACTTTCTAAACGCTGAAGACGTACGGGTGATTCGTAATTCTACCCGTATCCGGGTTGGTCTTACCAAAGATAAGCTAGCTTTTAATAGTACGGTTTTTGTGCAACCCGCTTTGAATACGGCCAACCTCCGCTGGAGTTCGCTGAGTACGCTGGCTTATGCCTTGGGTAAACGGCTAGCCCTATCGCTGACCGCCGATCATACGTATGAAAGTGTGGTACTGCCCGGCAAGAAACGTACAGATTTTCACTGGGCGATTGGTTTGACGTTTAAGAACTGACGAGCTGGGTACAGGTGCCCCGCATGGCATACGGGGGTAATCACGTTGCCCCCCCCGTGGTTAGGTATGGGGCTGCACGTTTCTAGCCGGTACTTGTCATTGAAATCGTTGG
>NZ_JBMDWJ010000063.1:0-21835 GCF_048595215.1 Siphonobacter sp. | reverse complement strand
GCAAGAAGATAATCACGATGCGTATCGACAGAAACTGCTATGCAAACATTCGATAGCCTTCAACTTGAATTAAACAATGAAAGTGAGGCCAGCTCAACGGATGTTGATCAGGCCTCACATTGTTACATTACTCGAGTATTTCTCCGAATGGTACTGTCTTTAGGGGCGATTCGATATGCTTAATTTCTACTACTTACTTAACGGGTGCTGGGTAAGCTTCACGGACGCATTATTATAGTGAGAAATGCCTTTCCAGGTTCCGCTGACCGGGTAACGCTGACCCGTTGCTTCGTTCACCACTACGGCACTGAACGAACAGGTAAGATGATACGCCTGAATCTGACGATCTACCACAATAGTCGATTTAGGCGGAATATTGAGGTTTAATGTTTCTTTTTGGTACGAACCGTACGGTTTCTGTTCCTCCTGAGTTCGCAAGGGAAAAGTTTCAGTAGATAACCCATACGAATCGTTAGCGTACCATCGTTCCGGTACCCGTACCGAAAATTCACTCAGGTTCACCTCCTTCGGAAGAGCGTTTGGAGTAGTGACTTCAAATGCTGATGTCTTCACCAACTCATCGAAAGTATCGGTGAACGGTTGCGTCATTAGCTGGTCCCCTGGATTGGAAACCGTTATCCCTTTTAGTTTCACGGCCAGTGTATCGAATCCTTTACTAGCCGCTTTAAAGTAGCGAACGTCTTGCAGTACAAACGTTGCCGGAATTACTTCCTCGGGCTTAACGCTTGATGGTTTGGAACACGACAAGGATAGTACGGAGCACCATCCCCCTAGTACAATCAAGGATTGACGTAAACTTGGCTTCTTCATGGCTGAAAAAAGATTCATAGGATTAAAATCGTTTAGAGCATTCGGGCTCAAGTTACGGGTAAAGGCTAGGAAATTAAACCTTTACGCTCGAAAGACTTCAATCAGAACATACAAAAGGGCAGTACTCTGCATGGAATACTGCCCTTTCCGAATTAAAACTTTACTTTACTGAACCAGCCACTTATGCGTGACGCCTGCTACCCGTAGCAGATATACGCCCGGCTTAAGCACCTGCTTAGGATAGATTCGTAAGCTCTGCTCACTGACCGATTCTGTACGAAACAGTAAGCGTTGACCTTGCAAAGTCGTGAGTTGAATCTCAGACGACAGAAGGGCTTCTACTTCCACATACTCACCGTTAGAGGGGTTGGGATAGATCAAATCCGTTCCGCTCATTCGCACCGATACGGGACGATACGTGTTTTTCTTGCCATCCTCATCCACCTGCGTGAGTCGGTAATAATTTAGACCTTTCAAGGGCAGGTGATCATAAGCTACGTATCTACTTCCACGGTTACCGACCGCTTTTACCGTTGCAATCGCTTCAAACATCTTGCCCTCTCGGCTGCGTTCGACCAGGAAGAGAGCCGCATCCTTTTCACTAGCAGTAGCCCAAGCTAAGCGAACGGTTTCCGACTGCCGAGTAGCGGTAAATGAAAGGAGGCGAACGGGTGTTGGAGCTTCGAACCGACTGTACAAGATATTCACATCATAGGACGCATAATTGGCGACAATAACATCTTTCCTACCATCTTTATCGAAATCTTCCAAAGCGATGGAGCGAGGACTATTCCGCACTACATACTGCACCGGAGAAGCGAAGGATCCATTGCCCTGAGCAAGCAATAATGAAATGGTATTGCTTCCATGGTGAGTGACCAACAGATCCTCTTTTCCATCAAAGTTCGCATCCGTTGTAGTCAATGCATACGTATTTTCCAGCGTTGCAATCGCAGTCCCCGTACTGAATCCGCCCTGACTAGTTCCCAGCAAAACGGACAAGCTAGTACCCGTTTCATTCGAAGTTACTACATCTATAAAACCGTCCTGATTGACGTCGATTAGCGTAAGCCCCCGAGGCATAGCGTCAATGGAGTAATTCACGGCCGGGGCAAACTGTCTATCCCCCATTCCCATCAGCACGGAAACGGACTTGCTGGCCCGGTTTACAACCAGTAAATCCAGCAGGCCATCTTTGTTGACATCAAAGGCCTTCACTTGCGAAGGACTGCTTCCTACCGCAAAGTATCGCGTTTGCTGAAAGGTACCATCCGGATTTCCGACTAAAACGGCGACATTGTTACCGACGGCATTCGAAGTTACCAGATCCAGAATACCATCTTTATTCAGATCAATGGCGATGATGCTTGAAGGAGATTTATCAACAAAATATTCCACGGAGGTACTGAATGTTCCATTCCCCTTCCCCATGAAAACATTAACCCGGTCTGCGTAGGAGATACCAAACGTCGTACCGATGTCAGTAGCAGCGAGATCCAAATGGCCATCCCGGTTGAAATCTCCGATGGTTACGGCTGAAAGGCGACCCGTAAAGTCATAGGTTACGGGAGGGGAATAACTTCCATAGGCATTACTGTTCAAGACGGAGATCGTGTTGAAGTAGCTGTCGGCAGTTACAATGTCAGGTGTTCCATCTTCGTTTAAATCGCCCGTTGCTACGCTTAGTGGGTTCTCTCCGGCTAGCGGATAATGGGCAATGGTACCAAAATTGCCCTTTCCATTGCCTGAATGAACGGATAGATTTAAATCATACGCAGATACTATATCCAATGCTCCATCGCCATTGAAGTCTCCGGCGGTTAAAGCTCTCGAATACGCAGGGGTTGACAAGAACGAGCTGAATTCAAACGTGCCATTACCTCGATTCAACAACACACCCATTTGATTCCCAGTAGACGCACAAATGTCCAAGGATCCATCGCCATTGAAATCAGCCACCTCAGTGGATTTTACACCGCCGAAAAAAGGTAAGGAAATGGGCGTACTCATTCCCCCATTTCCGTCACCTAAAAAGAGTAGAAAAGGCTCCTTTTGCAACAGATAATAATTCGACGAAACCAAAACATCGACTTTCCCATCCTGATTAAAATCCTTCACGTCTATACTTCTCACCTCGTACGGAACGGTATAGGTTTTAGGACTTTGGAACGTTCCATCGCCATTGCCAAGGGATACGTAAAGATGATCATGCCAACTACTTTGAGTAATCAAATCATCTATCTGGTCGCCATTTACGTCACCAGCTTTTACATTCCTAATATCATCGCCAGCAGCAAAGCTTATTGCCGGCAAGAACTCTCCCGTACCCGTTCCTAAGAGTAGTTTTAAAGAAGGGTTACGATAAGAGGTACAATAAATCAAATCCTGATTGCCGTCCTTATTGAAATCTCCGGATGTAAACGCATCGCCATAATCCCAATCATTATTAGCCGGTTTGGCAGTTTGAAAGGTTCCATCTCCATTTCCTAGCAACACCATAATGACCATACCCGGACCACCTAATACAGCAAGATCGAGCTTTGCATCATTATTAAAATCAGTTACTAGTACTGACTTCAGCTCTCCATTCACTGAATAGTACGCTGGTGGAGAGAATTGGCCCAGGCCCGTGTTTAATAATATAGCTACGGTCTTTTCATTTGGAATTGTGTTGTCACTCCCATAATTGACTGTTACTAAATCCAGCTTACCATCTCCATTGAAGTCACCTGTACCTAGTGTTACAGGATTCGCTTGAAGAGAAATCGAAGTGTACGTGGAAAGATCTTTGGTAGGCTGAAAATACTGAGCGGATGCGTTTATTGAGGAAAGAATACAATAGAGGAAACAGCACTTTATGACAAGTGAAAACCGGGTAGAAAATTGAAGCATATAATCGTTTAAAATGGACAATGGTGTGATAAAGGCGTAAAGCTAGTATAAAGAACATGCAATCCATTCAGAATTTCAATACGGTACTGTTTCAATGACTAACGTAATAAGTATACGCACTACTCATTCAGTACCATTATTTTGTTTAATTAAGAAATTTAGAAAAGAATCAATACTACACCTTTTTTAATGCGATTCTTAGCTTAATTCAAAACAACAAGTTGAGTATCAGCTAGCGTATATTCATTTGGATTTATGATAGCCTACGGGCCGTGCAAAGCATTGGAAAGACTATACAGGCTGAAAAAAGAGAGGCGAAAAACGATTGATCCCCATGAATTTTAAGTTTTCGTATATCCAGTGGCGTAAGCATTCCCTTTTTTCCTAAAAATTAGGGGGTATTCTCTAGTTACATTAAGCCTGATTACGCTACTACTCAAGTACCTACCTTTGTTGGGCACTCGTTCATGCAAGGCAGAGACGAGGTCTCTGCCGCTTTTGCAGGTGAGATTTCAGATCAATTGATGTGGAATTTCCTCCGTCAGTTTGGATTGACTAAGGGGATTATCAGCCGGACTGACGGAGCCTGCTAAAGCGTTACTCCGTTGTCATTCGTTTCTTGTCTCTATACTTATCCACCCACCTAAATGTATCTTTTATCAAGCTTGCTCAATAGGGCAAGCTTGATAACTATCATCAGTACGGATTTCAGATACCTGAAAATCAATAGAATAATTACTTAATAGCTCATCTCGTTCTGCTAAATCCCCTCCCTACTTTGTTTGTAAGCATTTTATTGTTACTCCTGTGAATATCAATCCAGTAGCAACATAACGTGTAGTTCAGCTACCTACCAGCTTTACTTACCCACGTTCTGAAACTGGTTCGGTTTTTTTGAGACTATACGTAATCCTAACCTGCTGCTATACGGAGTGAGTGGGTTCCTATTTTAAGTAACGCTTTTCTAAAGCACACATTTCACCTATAACCAAACGTACTGTATGCTTGCCATGAACTACCGGGGACCCTTCAGGGTACGTGTAGACCACAAACCCTATCCCGAAATTCAACATCCCCAAGATGCCATCGTACGCGTGACTCGTTCGTGTATCTGTGGTTCCGATTTACACCTCTACCACGGTCTGGTACCCGATACCCGGGTAGGTATGACCTTCGGCCATGAATTCATTGGCGTCGTCGAAGAAATCGGATCTTCCGTACAAAACCTGAAAGTCGGCGATCATGTACTGGTTCCGTTCAACATTGCCTGCGGCACCTGCTCGTTCTGTAAGCAGGGACTCTACGGCAACTGTCATGAATCCAATCCGGAAGCTACCGCTGTGGGAGGGATTTATGGATACTCCCATACGGCGGGCGGCTACGACGGCGGTCAGGCTGAGTACGTCCGGGTACCTTTCGCCGATGTAGGCCCCATGGTGATTCCGGCGGACATGCACCCGGATGATGCCGTATTGCTGACCGACGTAGTACCCACGGGTTATCAGGCAGCAGAAATGGGCGGTATCAAGCCCGGTGATACCGTCGTTGTTTTTGGGGCGGGCCCCGTGGGGATTATGGCGGCTAAATGTGCCTGGCTGTTTGGGGCGGGCCGCGTCATTGTAATTGATCACTTAGAGTACCGACTCGATTTCGTGCGTACCTACGCCCAGTGTGAAGCCTACAATTTCCGTTCGATGCAGGACCCGGTTTTGTTCCTGAAGAAGGCAACGGATTTCTACGGAGCGGACGTATGTATTGATGCCGTTGGCGGCGATGCGGCGGGTAGTGCCTTGCAAACCATTACGGGTCGTAAAATGATGCTTCAGGCGGGATCGGCTACGGCTCTGCACTGGGCCATTAATTCCGTAAAGAAAGGCGGGATCGTTTCGATCGTCGGCGTATACGGCCCTACGGATAATCTCATTCCCATTGGGAATGTCGTCAACAAAGGCATTACGATTCGGGCCAACCAAGCCTCGGTCAAACGCCTGCTACCCAGGCTTATTGAGCACGTACAGGCGGGTCGGATTGACCCGAAAGGCATCGTTACGCACCGCGTTCCATTGGAGGAAGTTTCCGATGCCTATCACATCTTTTCAGCCAAGCTGGATAATTGTATCAAGCCGATTCTTATTCCACCTTCTGCACGGGTATAAACAAACATTGTATGGAAGATTTAGCGAGTCATTACGCACATATCAAGGGCTGGGGAATTGACGCGGATCCTAAAAATGAACCCACGTACCCCATGAAAAACTACACGGGGGATGATCACCGGCGGCTCAATTACGAAAAACCGCCGCAGCAACCCGTCAACGTGGAAGTGCTTCATTCCAACGAACGGCCCGGGATAACGGCCGTTTTCGGAACCTCAAGCCCCCCTTCCGGACTGAGCGGAGCCATCCGTCGGTATGCCTTTAAATTCAGCGAATCAGAGTACGGTCACTGGTTACCGCTCCTGTTTGCGGACCGCGTTAACGTAGTCGAAGGAATCATTGATGATTTGAAGCGAGGACACATTCCGAATATTCTGGCGGAGAAAGGCTGGAACGCAGAATGGAAATACAATCGCAAAGGACTCATTACCAAGCTGGCCGTTGGTGCTCTGGTTACGGCCACCGCCGTAGCGTTGCTTTGCCGAAGCAATTCGGATGAGGACGAAGAATAATACGTTTGGATATCACTAAAAAAAGGCTGAACAACGGATCCTGTTGTTCAGCCTTTTTTGCTTTATAAACTACTCAGGGTACGAACGGCCATCCACCCCATCACAACCATGATGACCACCCCCACCAGCGTAAGCCAGAGCGGATGACGATAGGTTTTCCCAAAAGGAAGACGGTGTACTGCAATGAGCAAGATCAGTAAGGCTACGGGCAGGATCATGCCGTTCAGGGCTCCGGCAGCCACCAGAATCGTTACGGGGTTGCCGACCAGCATAAAAATAAGAGCTGACAGGGCGATGAATCCTACCGTGACGACTTTGGTTTGATCGTTCAGTCGTGGATGCATCGTACGAACAAAGGTCACTGACGTATACGCCGAACCCACCACCGAGGTAATAGCGGCACTCCACATCACGAGTCCAAAGAGCTTGTACCCCAGCAAGCCAGCTGCCTGCTGAAACATGGAAGCGGGCGGATTGGCCGCATCAATCGGTAAACCCTGCATCACGACGCCTAAAGCCGCCAGAAAAAGTAAAATCCGCATCACTGAAGCGACCGCAATACCCGTAACTGCTCCCCGGTTGGTTTGTGGAATGGCCTCTGGACCACTCATTCCGGCCTCAAGCAGACGGTGAGCACCGGCAAAGGTGATGTACCCTCCCACGGTTCCCCCCACTAGCGTAATGATGGCCGTGGTGTCGATCGCATCGGGCAGGAAAGTTTTTTCTACGGCTAAGCCCAGCGGCGGGTGGGCCGTCCAGACCACGTACAGCGTCAGGGCAATCATCAGAAGCCCCAGTATTTTTGAAAACTGATCCATGGCTTTCAACGCATCTTTCACCAGAAATAAAACGATGGCTAGTCCCGCACTTAATGCTGCTCCAACGGCGACGGGTATGCCCAGCAAGACCTGTAACCCCAGGCCCGCTCCGGCAATATTCCCGATGTTGAAAACCAACCCGCCCAGAGCAATCAGGATGGATAAAAAATGCCCGACGCCCGGCAAGAGTGCATTCGCCAGATCGGGAGCCCGTTGACCGGAAGCGATGACGATTCGCCAGATGTTGAGCTGGACGCCAATATCCAGCAGAATGGACAGCAAAATCACAAAGCCAAAACTGGCTTTTAATTGTACCGTAAAAAGCGTGGTTTGGGTCAGAAAACCCGGTCCAATGGCCGAAGTAGCCATCAGAAAGGCAGCTCCGAGTAGCGTGGATAAGGTAGAGGTAGGCTTAGCTGCCATATAGGAAAGAAAAAGGGAGTAATTTACTTACGAAAGGGGCGACTGCGGCTGAATGCCTTGTTCCTGAAAATGGGTGTACAGAGCCCGGGCAAAGGAAACGGCCTGCGGTCCATCCCCGTGAATGCATACCGTTTCAGCCCAGTTTTCTTTTTCCCGGACGAATTGCATCACCTGCCCAACGGCCTGAGCCGGATCGTGAATCAAGGCATTCGGACTGGTGCGGGGCGTAAGCGTCCCATCCGGCTGGTAGGTTCGATCGGCAAAAATTTCACTACAGGTTCGTACGCCCAGCCGCTTCGCCTCTTCCACGAGAGCACTTCCGGCCAGTCCGTATAAAAATAGTTGTGAGTCAAAATCTTTCACCGCCTGGGCAATGGCTTCGGCCAGAGCGAGATCTTTGGCGGCCTGATTGTACAAAGCCCCATGGGGTTTGACGTGGTGCAGCCGGGCTCCGGCCGCTTTCACGAATCCGTACAAAGCTCCGATCTGATAGAGTACCAGATCATAGGCTTCGGCGGGACTAATGCCCAGGGTTCTTCGGCCAAAACCGGATAAATCCGCAAAGCCCGGATGAGCCCCGATGGCTACGCCCTGCCGTACGCAGGTCTGTACAGTCTGGTGCATGATTCGCGGATCACCCGCGTGCATGCCGCAGGCAATATTCGCAGAGGTAATAAAAGGCATCAGGGCTTCATCGTTGCCCAGGGTATAGGCTCCAAAACTTTCGCCCAGATCACAATTAATATCAATAAACATCAGTAGTAAGGTGTAAGCGTTGGGTCAACGTTTCTTCCAGTTTCCGGGTAAATTCCTGATACTGTATATATTTATCCTCGGCCTGATCCGGACTTAGTACCGAAAACCGAACCTGATTTCCACGTACTAGCTGGGCCATTACGCTCAAATCCGGCTCGATGACCTGAGCGATCCGAGGATAGCCCCCGGTCGTGGGAGCATCGTTCATGAGGACCACTAAATTTCCATCGGGTAAGACCAGTATCGTTCCCGCCGTTACGGCCGTGGAGAGCAATTCGGTCGGTCGTAGTTTTTGCATCTGGGCTTCCAGCCGATACCCCATCCGATTACTCTGGGGCAGTACTTCATGCGACTGGCGGCTAAACGCTCGCTGACTGTCCGGCGTAAAGAATTCCCATTCAGGCCCGCGAATCACGCGTACCGTAGGATGCGTCTGGTACGCAGGCAGAGCCGCTGGTGCCAGCGACCAGTTTAACGAGGGATGCAGCGGTGGCAGATTGTGTCCGTAAGTCAGCACATCGCCAGCCCGTAACGCTCTGCCCTCGTAACCGCCCCAGCCAGCGGGCAGATACGTACTGTAACTTCCCAGTACCTCGGGTACCTGCCAGCCGCCCCGAATGGCCACGTAACTTCGACAACCCTGGCCCGTATAAACGAGTTGCAGGCGACTGCCCGCCCCTACCCGCAACGTCCGCCAACAATCAGCCTCGGCACCATCGATCCGTACGGTGACACCGCGGCCAGTAACGGCCATCCAGGCTTCTGCTTCAAAGTAAAGCTCCAGCCCGCCGAAGGTTACTTCCAGCGTAGCCCATTCCGTAGGATTTCCTACCAGCGTGTTACTGATGCGATGGGCAAAGCCGTCCATGGCCCCTCCAACGACTACGCCCTGGGATCGATACCCACCTCGACCCAGGTCCTGTACCGTGGTCAATACACCAGCTTTTACGACACGTGCGATCATGGGCTTACGAAATCGGGACAAAGGTAACGGTATCTCCCGCCTGCAAACGGGCCGGGGGGTTCTCCTGTACATCAAAAAGGGTAAGTGGGGTACGACCAATGATTTGCCAGCCTCCCGTAATCGGGACGGGATAGATACCCGTCTGAGCACCAGCAATCCCCACTGATCCGGCGGGTACACCCTGGCGGGGCGTATCCTTTCGGGGAGTCGCCAGTTTTTCGTTCAGGCCGCCCAGATAAGCAAAGCCTGGTACAAAACCCAGTAGATAAACCTGGTACACGACCCGACTATGCCAGTCAATTACCTCGGCTTCGCTCAGACCACAGTGTTGAGCGACGTAAGGCAAATCCGGCCCGTTCACGCCACCATACTGCACGGGAATTTCGATGTGTCGACTTACCGAAGCAACCGTCTGATCCTGTACATTTTCGATGTATTGCCAGAGGTAGGCCTCCACCCAACGCCGACTGTTTGAGGTGGCGTACTGGTTCCGCACCCGTAAGGGATCGTAAAAAACGGTAAGGGACGCGTACGCGGGCACCAGTTCCATCATTCCCTCGAAAGGATGGTTGGTCAGTTTCCTTTGAAGCTTTGCTATCGAGGCGGCAATGGCCGGGTCGATTCGCTGCTCCCAGGCAATGACCAGGGCCCGTTCCGATAGTACGTAGCAGTGTACAGGAGGTATCATGGCGGCAAACTACAAAAAAAGGTGCAACGCTGCAGCGTTACACCTTTTCCAATGGATTCATGGCTCAGGCCACTTCACTTATTTTTCGCTCGGCGGCATTGCGTTTTTTCTCTTCGTCTACCTTAATCGGACTACCAAAGATGTAGAACAGTTTCTTTCGCAGCCCTTTGGCTCCCTTGACGTCTTTAATAATATCGGCCACTTCGTGAAAGTTAATCATCAGCGGGTTAGCCTTATTACTGATATTCGTGGTGATGCCGTAAATGGGTGGTTCTTCCTCTAGCTGATACGTTCCGAAAATCCGGTCCCAGAATATAAAGGTGGCTCCGTAGTTCTTATCGATGTACTTAGGTTGCGAACCGTGGTGGACCCGGTGGTTGGAAGGCGTCGCAAAAATGTACTCAACCCAGGGGGGCATGCGGCGAATGTACTCGGTATGTACCCAGAACTGGAACAGTACCGCTACCTGATTGGTGGTAAAAAAGATGATCGGATGAAAGCCAATCAGGGCAACGGGCAGGAAGAAAATCGTCTTCAGGTTCTGAATCCAGCTCAGTCGAAAGGATACGCTCAAATTGTATCGCTCGCCCGAATGGTGTACCACGTGCGTAGCCCACCAGAAACGCTGCTCGTGGGAAATACGGTGAGCCCAGTAACTACAAAGGTCGAAAATAACGTAACAGGGAATGAACGTCCACCAGTTGAGCGACATTCGCCAGGGGAGCTGATTGTACAGCCATACCACTGCGAACAACAAAGCAAATTTGAGCGTCGCCCCTACGGCCAGTGAGCCGAGTCCTACGAGTACAGAACCAATGGTTTCCTGTTTTTCGTAGTACGGCTTTTCCTGAACATACGTAATCAGAATTTCGATAGCGGTGAAAAAGATCATCGCTGGCACCGCCCACAAAATCAGGTTTGGGGCGGCTTTTTCAATCAGCGAAAGGTTGTCTAACGGGATTTTGGGTGCACCAAATAATGATTCAGTCATGCGATCAAGGAGTTGATTCTGAAGCTCAAATCGTTTGAGCCAGTTGATACGACATACTCAGAACCTTTTCCGGCTTCTTTTGTACCAGAAACCGAAGCAGTACTGGGTTTAAACAAGTGTGAAAGCCTGAATTTATTTCAAAATAACGAACGTCGTTCGCTGATAGTCAAACGATTACGACATTTTTCCAAATTCAGTTCTTTCGTATTTACTCATATTCTCCGAATTTGTTTTGTCAAATTCATATTTGTAAACAGTAACGAAAGGGTATACACGCCTACGCTTTTTCAGCGATGACCCGGTATGGCTACGTACCTTTGCAACTTTCCAGTTTTTTAAATGAACCACTCGTGACCGAATCTCCACTCCGAACCGTACGGGTTACCCGGTACGTTACGCCCCTGCGGGAAGGGGGTTCTTTGCCCGCTATTGTCGAAGCCGATGATGGTTTTTTGTACGTACTGAAATTTCGCGGGGCTGGCCAGGGCGTCAAGGCTCTGATTGCGGAACTGATTGCCGGGGAAATTGCCCGTACGCTGGGCTTACGGGTACCCGAGATTGTGTTTTGTGAACTCGACCCCATCCTCAGCCGTACCGAACCCGACGAAGAAATACAGGACCTGCTCAAGTTTAGTGCGGGCCTCAATCTGGCCTTGCATTACCTGTCGGGTGCCATCACGTTCGATGCCGTAGTGAATACGGTCGATGCCCGTATGGCTTCCGAGATTGTTTGGCTCGATAGCCTGGTCATGAACGTAGATCGTACGGCTCGCAATACCAACATGCTCATCTGGCACCAGGAACTTTGGCTGATCGATCACGGAGCTTCGCTGTACTTCCACCATTCCTGGCAAAACTGGGAACAGCAACATCAACGGCCTTTCCCCTTCATTAAAGACCACGTCTTGTTACCCTGGGCTTCGGAACTCGAAGCCGTCAACGCGGATTTCCGTACCCGGCTTAGCTCCGAACGCATCCGGGCCATTGTTTCACTCATTCCCGACGACTGGCTGACGGGTGAATCTCCTTTTTCATCACCCGTTGAGCAACGACAGGCCTACATCCAGTTTTTAGAAGCCCGGCTCGCTTCGTCAGAATTCTTTGTTAAAGAAGCACAACATGCAAGAAATGCACTTATTTGAATACGCTGTCATCCGCGTCATGCCCCGGGTGGAACGGGAAGAATTTCTGAACGTAGGCGTCATTCTATATTGCCCTGCTCAGGGATTCCTGCAAACCAAATTTAGTTTGATTGAAGATCGATTACGGGCTTTTGCGGGAAGTGTCGATCAGCAAGAATTAACCGATCGGCTCCTTGCCTTCCAGAAAGTATGTAATGGCCGAAAAGAAGGTGGCATCATCGGGCAATTGCCCGTAGTATCGCGTTTTCGTTGGCTGACGGCCAATCGTAGTACGGTGGTCCAAACCTCCCCGGTACACACGGGCTTATGCTACGACGCTCAGGAAACACTGCATCGCCTGCACGAACAGCTTGTGTTATGAGAAAAGCTGGGTACTTATCCATTAACGTACCCAGCTTTTTTACCATTGAACAAAAATAAACCTATACTATAAGCATCTAAGCACTAGTTCTTTCTTACACGTTTCCTAAAGTTTTGCTCCAGTGGATCACTGCCTTTTTTTGCAATTAGATGGATTCATTTCATCTAATTGCTTGTTATTCAGATTAATGCTATACCTTTAGAACGCCTTTCTCCTTATATCAGCTCTATTGAAGGTTTTATACGCTACCGCCTTATTTCAGGAATGGTTGTCGTGCATGATTCTCTTCCAGTTCTCTAGTAGCATCAATTGGTATTCACCCGTGACCCTTACAGCCTGGAAGTTCTGGTCACTCACTCCTATTTCCAATGGCTACAAAACCGCTTTTCTTAATCGTCGATGATGACGCTGACGATCGCGATTTATTGAATTTGGCGTACCAGGAAGGATCGTATCAATGTGATCTGGTTTTTGCTGAAGACGGGCGTGAAGCTCTGAAATTACTGGAACAATCACCCGTACGCCCTTCCGTCATGTTAGTTGATATTAACATGCCGGGTATGAACGGGTTGGAACTGCTTCAGAAGCTTAAATCCTCGGCTCGCTGGAAAGGTATGCCCGTGGTAATGCTGACCACTTCCAACAGTCCCCGGCTGATTCACGATGCTTATTCGATGGGGGCTAACTCCTATTTGGTAAAACCCGACAACTACCATACACTGTCTTCTCTTTGGGATGCCCTGTATGGCTTTTGGACGAATACAGCCAAATTACCTACCTATGCGGTATCGCAAGGTGTGTCGTAACCGATTTTATACTATCTTGCTTCCATCATTCGTTTTTTTGCTTCAATTCAAGTAGGCGTTTAGCGAATCGATGGAGTAGCAATTCGTTAAGCCGACAATAAATAATAAATCAGGATATGAAGCCTAAGCCGCTTTTTCTGGTTGTAGAAGATAATCCAGATCATCGTTTTTTACTGGAATGGAGTTACCAAAAGAGTAACCAAACCTGTAATATCCTTTTTGCTGAAGATGGCCTGGAGGCCCTTGAAATCCTGGAAAGCTCGCCGGTGAAACCCGCTTTGCTCCTGTTGGATTACGAGTTACCCCGTATGAATGGGCTGGAACTGGTGATGGCCTTAAAATCATCGCCGAAATGGAAGCACCTGCCCATCGTTATGATGTCTTCCAGCGATGATCCGCATATTGTGAATAAGGCATACTTCAATGGAGCCAGTTCATTCCTGGAAAAACCGCAGAGTTATCAGGATTTTAAAAATGTCTGGACCCTGGTTTTTGACTTTTGGTCACTTACGGCCCGGTTACCTTAGGGGTATAAACACACGTACAAAAAAGCTCGGATCAAGGTCCGAGCTTTTTTTATAACGTATATTCTAAAATGGTACAGTTTTTTAGTGCTTAATGGACAAATTTTGAGACACCGCCATGTTACTCTTCATCGTCCTCCTGCTCGTAATCCTAGTCTTGTTTTCAATGGTCAATACCCTACGGATTCTGGACCAGGACGCTCCACGCCCATCAAAAAAGTTTAAAGAGCCGATTCCGTCGAAGTGGCTTTAAGCTTGTTCGTACTACGCACGGCCCTTACTCTGGGTTCTCTTCGTTTACTCAAACCTATACGTTAGCTGGCACATCAATTTTAAGAGTTTGGATAAAAACGCTTCCGACCGTCCTCTCGGAATTCATCCATCCAAACATCTTGAACGTATGTCTGCGATTTTAGAAACCGAAATGCTACCGGGTGTTTCATCCCCCGGGGTGGCTACACCCAGCGTTTCGCCAACGAGCCTCATTACCTTAAAAATTAACGGTGTAGAAAAAAAACTCCCCCTTGCCCCGTGGACTACTCTACTGGACGCCCTGCGGGAGCACATGGACCTAACGGGTACGAAAAAAGGCTGCGACCACGGTCAGTGCGGAGCTTGCACGGTACTCGTAAACGGTAAACGCATTAACTCCTGTCTGACGCTGGCCGTCATGCAGGAAGGAAACGAAATTACGACCATTGAAGGGCTGGCCAAGGGCGAAGAACTCCATCCCTTACAGGAAGCTTTTGTGGAACACGATGCGTTCCAATGTGGGTACTGCACCCCCGGACAGATTTGTTCAGCTATTGGCTTAATGAACGAAGGCAAAGCTCAATCCAGAGCGGATATTCGGGAATTGATGAGCGGTAATCTCTGCCGTTGCGGAGCTTATACCAATATCGTAGACGCCATTGATCAGGTAATGCATGAAAGGGGGGAACACGCATGAATCCCTTCTCGTATACCCGTGCTTACGGACTCGATACAGCCGTAGAAGAAAAGGTTGACGGAGCTAATTTTGTGGCGGGTGGAACCAACCTCATCGACCTGATGAAGGAAAACGTAACCCGTCCCCAGCACCTGATCGATATTAATCACCTGCCTTTACAGGAAATTGAAGAAACTGAGTCGGGCGGCCTCCGCATGGGTGCCCTGATGCGTAATGCCGATACGGCCTATCACCCACTTGTCGAACAACGGTACCCACTACTAGCTAAAGCGATCTTGGCCGGAGCCTCCCCACAGTTACGGAACATGGCTACCGACGGCGGCAACCTGATGCAGCGAACCCGCTGCTATTATTTCTACGATACCGCCACGCCCTGTAATAAACGCGAGCCAGGTTCGGGCTGCTCCGCCATCAATGGATTCAACCGGATTCACGCCATTTTAGGTCACAGTGAATCCTGCATTGCTACTCATCCTTCAGACATGTGCGTGGCTCTAGCCGCCCTTGATGCGACGGTACACGTGAAAAGTAAACGCGGCGAACGCAGCATTCCTTTTCTGGAATTTCACCGGTTGCCCGGCGATACGCCGCACCTGGATAATACCCTGCAAGCCGACGAACTGATTACGGCCATTGAATTGCCCGCGAAAGGCTTTGCGGACCATTACACCTATGTCAAAATTCGCGACCGGCAGTCGTATGCTTTTGCTCTGGTTTCTGTAGCCGCAGCTCTGGAACTCGACGGTACCACTATCACGGATGTACGTCTGGCCCTGGGCGGCGTCGCTCATAAACCCTGGCGGGATATGCAGGCCGAAAATCTGTTGAAAGGCAAACAGGCGACCCGGGAGAATTTCCAACAGGTAGCCGAAAGTATTTTAGCGAATGCCCAGGGCTTTGGTCACAACACCTTTAAAATTGAACTGGCGAAGCGGGCCATCGTACGGGCATTGCTGGAAGCTACGCAAAACGAGCACAAGTCATGAATACGCAATATATCGGAAAGCCTACCTCCCGCGTGGATGGCCGGGCAAAAGTAACCGGGCAGGCCAAGTACGCTGGCGAATTTCAGGTACCCGGATTAGCCTACGGGGTCGTTGTATCCAGTGCCATTGCCAAAGGAACAATTACCACGATCGACACGTCGAAAGCCTTGGCTCTCGAAGGCGTCATTCAGGTATTCACTCACGAAAATGTATCGGGACTGGCCTGGTTTGACAAGAGTTACAAAGACCAGGACTCCCCACCGGGTTCGCCCTTCCGACCGCTGCACAATTCAGAAATCAAATTTAGTCAGCAACCAATCGCACTGGTCGTTGCTGAAAGTTTCGAGCTGGCTCGGTACGCGGCCTCGCTGGTGCACGTGGAGTACGAACATTCTGAAAAACCCATCGAAGCCGAATTACGGAATCACCTCGACAAAGCCTTTGATCCGGGTAAGGGAAAGCAGGGCTACAAGAAGCCGAAAAATCGGGGAAACTTCGCGAAAGAATTTGCCAAGGCCCCCATTCACTTCAACTCGGAGTATTACCACGGAGCGGAACACCACAATCCGATGGAAATGCACGCGTCGACGGTCATTTACGACGAAGACGATCACCTGACCATCTACGACAAAACGCAGGGTGTTTTCAACAGCCAGAGCTACGTAGCGGGTATTTTTGGCTTGTCGAAAAAAAGGGTTCGCATTCTCTCGCCTTTTGTGGGCGGTGCCTTCGGTTCGGGCTTACGTCCGCAGTATCAGCTTTTTATGGCGGTACTCGCCGCGTTAGAACTTAAGCGTTCAGTTCGTGTGACCTTGACCCGGCAACAAATGTTCTCGTTTGGTCACCGTCCGGCTACCTTACAGAAAATGTCCCTGGCTGCGACCGAGGATGGCACTTTACAAGCCATGCGTCACGAGGCCATCTCGGAAACGTCACGTTTTGAAAATTACACCGAAACGATTGTGGACTGGTCGGGAGCCATGTACAAATGTGACAATGTGGCCTACGATTACCAGCTGGTTAAGCTGGATGCCTATACGCCCCTGGACATGCGGGCTCCGGGAGCAGCGACGGGCGTGTACGCAATTGAATGTGCGATAGACGAGCTGGCCCATAAGCTTAACATTGACCCCGTAGCCCTACGCCTGAAAAACTACACGGAGGAAGACGCCAACAAGGGCAAGCCCTATTCAAGTAAGGAACTCAAAGCCTGTTTTCAGCAGGGAGCCGACCGCTTTGGCTGGTCCCAACGAAACCCCGAGCCACGATCCATGCGAGATGGTAGTACGCTGATTGGCTGGGGTATGGCGACGGGGATGTGGGATTCCATGTTTGTACCCTGCCGGGCCAAAGCTTTTCTATCCGCGGATGGGAAGTTGACCGTCAGTAGTGGCACGTCCGATATTGGTACGGGTACCTATACCATCATGACGCAGATTGCCGCTGAAACCGTAGGCCTCCCTATCGAACAGGTGACCTTCAAGCTGGGTGATTCTTCCCTCCCACTGGCGTACCTGGAAGGAGGTTCCGCAACGGCAGCATCGGTTGGAAACGCCGTACGCATTGCCTGCGAAAACATTCGAGAGAAACTGATCCGACTGTTAAGCAAAACCAGCTACGCTCCTTTAGCCGATGTACCGGCGGAAGAGCTCGTATTTGGTGACGGAAAAATTCAGCTCAAATCCGATCCTCAGATCAGTATTTCCATGAGCGATCTAATGAAGCTGGCGAGCGAAAATTACCTGGAGGATACCGCTACAGCCATTCCGAATATGATCAAGCAAATGCCCTATGCCCGTAACGTACACTCTGCCGTATTTGTGGAAGTACGCGTGGACGAAGATTTCGGTACCGTTCGCGTAAGTCGCATGGTGAGTGCGATTGCGGGGGGTCGGATCCTGAATCCGAAAACGGCCCGTAGTCAGATTCTTGGCGGGATGGTCTGGGGACTGAGTAAGGCTTTGGAGGAAACGAGTGAAGTAGATTCGAACTTCGGTCGCTTCATGAACCATAATTACGCGGAATATCACATTCCGGTTAATGCCGACATCCCGGAGGAATTTGAAGTCATTTTCGTCGAAGAACAGGACGATATTGTTAACCCGATGGGTACGAAAGGCCTGGGTGAAATCGGGATCGTAGGGGTAGCTCCGGCGATTGCCAATGCAGTTTTCCACGCTACGGGTAAACGTATACACGTGCTACCCATTACACTGGATAAGCTGATTGTCGAACACGAAGATTCGGCAGTGCCTCTGTAAAGAATTAGGTTTGGTAGTAGTCACAGAGTCACAAAAAGTCCCGCAGGAAAATGCGGGACTTTTTGTTGAAGCTAGCCGGTTGTATACAAAGTATTTCTCACCCACGAATCCAGTTCTATACGCTTGAACGAGCCCTGCATTTTTATTTCCCGCCTGAATGCGGGATTTTTGTCACATGCTTACACTTCGTCAAACGGATTTTTCTGCGGCTGATCTGGATCAAATCCGGTTTATCTTCCAGGAGTACGCCGACGCCCTGGGTATTAATTTATCCTTCCAGAATTTTGAACAGGAATTACAAACGCTGGCTCAGGTGTACGGTCCACCCCGGGGCTGCGTATTACTGGCCGAAAACGAACATCAACGGGTAGTCGGTTGCGTAGCCGTAAAGCCTTTGAAAGAAGCGGGCGTTTGTGAGATGAAACGCCTGTACGTATCGCCCTCGCAGCGGGGCACGGGTTTAGGTCGGCAGCTAGCTGAAGCCATTATTACTTTCGCTCGTGAAGCGGAGTATACCACCATGAAGCTCGACAGCTTACAAAGCCTAACTGCCGCCCTGCGATTGTACGAACAACTCGGCTTTGTGACGACGGCCCCTTATGTGTATAATCCTTTACCGGAAGCGGTGTATCTGGAAAAGTCCTTGCGTTAAATGGATTTTGTGGCTTCGTATAGCTTCATAAACCGCTCGAAAATACGCTGGTACTGAGCGGTATGATTCAGGTCTGGATTAAAGGTCTTGCGGATTTTCAAACTATTCATTCTTTCCTGATAATCCTCGATGACTTGCTCGGCTTTCATCCCCATCAGTGCGGAGCCCCAAGCCCCAGCTTCCACCGTTTCGGGCAGACATACGGGTTTACCGCAGATATCCGCCAGCATTTGTACCCAGAATGGACTTTTGGCAAAGCCCCCGGACGCATAGATTTCGGTAATCTGTTCGCGGTCTTCCAGGATTTTTACGATGGAATACGTGTGTAGACAAATACCTTCGAGCACCGCCCGAACTAAATGCGAAGCGGTATGCTGTAGGGTTAATCCGTGAAAGCCGCCCTTGGCGTGTACATTCCAGATGGGGGCCCGTTCACCGAGCAAGTACGGCAAAAAGAGTAAATCATTCGCTCCAGTCGGGCTTTCAGCGGCCAGCGTACTAAGTTCTTCTTCTGATTTATCGGGAAACAGGGTTTCGCCCAGCCACTGAAAAATGACGCCTCCTGAATTGGTACCTCCCCCAATGATATAGGTTTCCGTATCGAGTAAGTAACAAAAGGTTCGCATGTGTTCGTCCAGTAGGGGTTGCCGGGCACTGACCCGTACGGCCCCACTCGTACCGATGGTTACGGCCACCCGACCCGGTACCACTGCTCCGGTACCCAGGTTCGCCACACACCCATCGGACGCTCCAATGATCAGTTTAGTCTGCTCCGTTACTACTGCATGGCTGGTGATCTGTAACTGTTGTTTCAGGGAATCCGAAACAGGAAAACTGTGATAGGGAGAAACGGTCGCAGAGAGTTTTTCCGCCGGAATACCCGCTATTTTCAGTGCTTGCTCATTCCACTTCAATTCTCGCAGATCAAACATGGCCGTTGCTGAAGCAATCGAATAATCCACCACCCATTCGCCCGTCAATCGGTACCAGATCAATTCCTTGATTCCGACGAATTTATAAGCCTTGTGTACCAGTTCAGGTTCGTACTTCTGCAACCACATCAGTTTACAGAGCGGCACCATGGGATGCAAGGGCGTACCGCAAGCCTGAAATAATTCTTTTCCCAGGGGTGTACCGATCAGCGATTCAGCCTCTTCCGTAGCCCGGTTATCCGCCCAGATAATCAGGTTGCTAAGCGGTTGCCCCGCTTCATCAACGGCCAGCACACTATGCATGGCCGAGCAAAACGTGATGGTGCGTACAGGGGCATCTAACGCATGGAGAACGGTCTGAAGACTCGCATGTACCGCCTGATAAATTACTTCCGCATCCAGTTCGCTGTAATCCGGTTGCGGGTGAATCATTTCGTAGCCCACACTATGATGACCCTTCACGTCACCCCCTTCAGTGAAGGTCACTACTTTTGTATTGGTGGTTCCGATGTCTACTCCAATCCAGTATTCCAACTTTTTTATCTTTTAAGCGGTTTTAGCGTCTTATCAAGCATTGCCAAAACCCTTGTGTTTATTTGAAACCAATAAATCCCAGGTATTTTTTCCAAACTTAGCAGTTTCATTTAGTTCTTAAAGCCATGACCTACCCAGCCTCCGAATTAATTCTTAATGCCGACGGAAGTATTTATCACCTTCGGTTGTTGCCCGAAGACGTAGCCGATACGGTAATCGTGGTAGGCGATCCCGACCGCGTAGGGATGATTTCCCAGTTCTTTGACCGTATTGAAGTAAAAAAACAGCACCGGGAATTTGTCACGCATACGGGCTCCATTGGCAAGAAGCGATTCACCGTCGTTTCCTCTGGTATCGGTGCCGATAATGTGGAAATTGTCATGACGGAACTTGACGCGGTTCGTAACATTGATTTAAAACGCCGGGAACCCCTGTCGGGTTTGAATCCGCTCAAAATTATCCGCATTGGTACCTCGGGCAGTTTGCAACACGACATCCCGTTGGGCTCGGTGGTGGCCTCTTCTGCGGGGGTGGGTCTGGACGGATTGCTCGACTTTTATGCGACAGATGAATCCCTGTGGGCTCCGGAATTTTGTGCGGAAATTCGTCAGACCTTACAGCTTCGCTTACAACCTTATGCCGTGGAGGCCTCTTCCAGCCTGCTCAACGGTATTACATCCCGGCTCATTCCAAACCTGTATACGGGTATTACGCTAACCTGCCCCGGTTTTTACGCTCCACAGGGTCGATCCCTACGGCTTTCACCGCAGGTTCCTGATTCCATCGCTTTGCTTCAACAATTTAGCTGGAATGGCAATCGCATTACCAATTTCGAAATGGAAACGGCGGCGTATTATCTCTTTGGTAAACTTCTGGGCCACGAAATGCTCTCGCTCAGTGCCATTGTCGCCAACCGGGTCAGTAATGAATTTGCTTCAGAACCGGAGAAAATTGTCCAGAAACTAATTCGCGATACCTTAGACTGGTTAGTAGCCTAGTCCTGCCGACCTACCGAAGCCCTTCCTGTTTTCTGAAAGGAAGGGCTTCTTTCTTTTTGCCCTCGCCTATTTATGCTTTCTCACACTTACAAAACTAATTTCGCTACGCCGAAAAAATTTCAGGAATAAAAGCTTCTGAAAATCAACGCAAAGAGGATTTTTTCAAAAAAATATTAGTCTACTTATTCTATAGAGTATAAATTATACTATATCTTTGTATCCGTAATCAAAAACCCATCATCAAACTTTAAACCTATCAAACCTCAAACTCTTTAAACGTTTTCAGACCAATTATTCAACACGGGCTGTGTGGTCGAGTGGAGAGGCAGAGGCCTGCAAAGCCTCCGACGCGGGTTCGACTCCCGCCGCAGCCACTACATCACGCTAAATCCCCACGAGACATGCTGTACGAAATTGAAGACGAATTAGGTGTAATTCCTGCAGTACAAGTAAAACCACTACCCCATCGCCGTCCGGAACGAGTTCTTCCGTTGAACCAGGGTCATACGGCTCCTTCTTTTCAGCTGAAAGCCAGCTCCGGTGTTTGGAACGCAACCCTCGCTGATCGCTTTCAGACGCAATCTGAACTGACCCTGGGTGAGTTAGTGCAGCAACGTCCGCTGGTGTTGAGTTTCTATTGCCCCTGCTGGAATGCCTAT
>NZ_JBMDWJ010000062.1:0-4694 GCF_048595215.1 Siphonobacter sp. | reverse complement strand
GGCTACTACTAAAAAAGTCAGTGCGATAAGCACCTGACTCATTAGGGCTACCCTGACAATTTGTTCGCTTTTGTATCTATTCAGCACTAACGTATTGACCTGACTTGATCCGATAAATCCCACGGAAAGGAAGGCAAAAATCCAGCCGTACACCTTTTCGTCGGTGTGAAAGACCTCCATAAATAAAATGGGCGAACCGGAAACGTAGGCAAAGAGTCCGGCAAAGGCAATGGCTCCGGTGAAAGCATAGGTATAAAACTGAGGTTCCCGTAAGACCTTCCAGAAGTTTTGCAAAATGGGTTTCGGCTTCAGGGAAATGGAGGCGTCGGGCTGGTAACTATCGGGTAGCCACAGGAAAACGGCCAGTAAAATCAGCAGTCCCATTCCCATTAGGATCATAAATACCATCTCCCAGCCAAATACCGAAGTGACGTAACCACCGACCGTAGGGGCAATCATGGGAGAGGCTCCTACCACCAGCAATAGTAGCGAAAAGACTTTGGCGTTATCTTTCACCGGAAACAAATCGCGGACCATGGCAATGGAAGCTACCGAAGCCGCACAACTACCAATGGCCTGAATGACCCGCATAAAAATCAGACTATTGATACTTTCGGTATACGCACAGCCTGCCGAGGCTAGGATGTAGATCACTAGTCCAACGTACAAGGGCTTCTTACGCCCAAACCGATCGAGTAAGGGCCCGTACAGCAACTGCCCGAGGGAGATGCCAATAAAAAATCCGGATAGGGAAAGCGAGACTTTTGCCGCCGTGGTATGCAAATCTTTGGCAATGGCCGGAAAACCCGGCAGGTACATATCAATGGAAAAGGGTCCTAATGCCGTGAGGCTACCTAAAATCAGGATTAGGAAAACATACGTTTTGCGAGACATGGGAATAAATCGAAGTACTAGCGTAACAAGAGAAGACCAGGTAGTCAGGCGAAATCAAAAGAATAAAGCGGTGCCCGACTACTAGTTATACAACTATTTCGCTTTAATAATTCAATACCCATAAAATAGTCCCTGTATCTACCTGAAATTAGTATACGAGAAAGCCTGATCATGTGCAAAGATATTTTGCGTAACTAGGCCTTAGCTATTAACGTAGTTCGCTTTAAGTTCAGCTAATCGGCCTCGTTGCGTAGCATACCTAGCTAGAAGACGAAAGAAAGGTTCCGCTATTTTTGAAAAGCCAATCATGTGTGAATCATTGAGATGAATGAACAAGGCCAAATCCAATAGGTTTTTCGGCGTTCCGCTCGTACTCGCGAAGCCATCCTTCGCCAAACCCTTATAGATGAGCAGGGATTCCTCAAAGTTCTGATTGCCGGGTGAAACCGTTACTTGAATCAAACATTCCTTTCCCGATGTATTACTAAAAAAGTGCTTCTGACCTGGCTCGATGGTTGCCGTCTGCCCCTCGCGTAAATCGAGCGTTTGGTCCCCCTGACCCACGGTTAATTCGCCTTTTAGTATCCGAAATGTTTCAGAAAATAATTCATGGTAGTGCCAGGGCGTACGTTCGCCGGGTAGGATCGATAATTCCAGTACACTATCGCTGCTTTCCGATAGGGACGAAATGCGTTTAACGGAAGCCGTAACAGGCTCTGACGAATTAGTTTTCGATGGAGGGGCCGCCTGTACTAGGAAATAGCAAAGGAGCCATAAGGTAAGTGCGGTACCGCCGTGGATCAGCGTGGCCCAAAGATTACTGCCGGGCGTATACCAGATGATCAGCATATCCGTCAGGGGAATCAGCGAACCGGCCAGAAAAGTCAGTAAGAGGGGGTGGCGGTAGTGGTACCAGGCCAACAGGAGTATCATCAAGCCGGAAAAGATATCGCGTATGCCTTTAATGGCGTGGAATGCGTAATTCGGCTGCTGATACTGAAGGCCGAAGCCGACTTCACCGGCTTCGGGAGCCAGTAAAAAGCGGCCGCCTATGAAAAGCATGCCTAGGCCAAGCAGGAGAATAATCAATCGGAGCGGGGACGGAATACGTTGCGTGGTGATCATTGTTGTGCGTGTTAAAGTACCTCACAAAATTGATCAGCCTTCTTGGCCCCTGCATTCACTCAGGTGAAGAAAGACGGGTATAATGCTTACCCGCCCAGCGGGCCCGAATCCGGCTTAGCGACTGGGGTTTGACTCCTACGTAAGAAGCAATGTGGTACTGGGTAATCCGGGTTGAAAGGGTTGGATAGTGCTCTAGAAAGGCCTGATAACGGGACTCGGCGGAATCGGTATACAGGGAGACGAGCTGGCCCATCGTCTGGACGTAAATTTGCTCGGTCACGATTCGGCCAAAACGTTCGCCATGGGCCAATTCGGTGAATAAACGTTGGAGGTTCGCCGGAGAGATGATGACCAGCGAGGTGTCTTCGATAGCCTGAATGGCCCGGCGGCAGGGCCGTTGCGAGAGAAAGCTTTCGTAGTCGCAGACAAAGTCATTTTCCAAACCGAAACTATAAATCTTTTCGTCCCCATCCTGATTGACAAAGTACCGCAGTAAGCCCGTCTGAATGAAACCAACGAAGGGGCATACCTGCTCTTGCTGGACAAAGTAATCCCCCTTTTTGAGCAACCAGGGCTGGAATAAGGTCCCAATCAGCGTACGATCGGCTTCAGTCAGCGGTACGATTTGAAGAATGGTTTGAATAAGAGCAGTCAACGGCTCACGCATCGGCAATCTGTTTAAATACTATCGATCCATCGGAATTACATTTCCCAGGTAAGAGCTTATAAAGGAAGCAGAAAAGGATCAATTCTAAAGGTCGAATGGGACGATTACGTATAAATCGAATAATTGTTTAGTCTTAATCTTTCTATATCTTGATACAAAACAGCGGGCGTGATTCTTAAATCACGCCCGCTGTTCCTATACAATCAGTTATCGTTGATAATCGACTCTCTGAAAAAGAGGTCCATTTTTGGACGGTACTAGTTTGATCTTATGTTCACTCGCCAAGTTTTTCAAAATAGCTTCTCCTTCGGCCAGGGGTAGCTCACTGAGTTCAGAAAATTCGCGTATGGTCAGGGTAGGATAGTGCTGGAATAAATTCTCCCAAGAAGAATCAAAGGTTCGTTTTTCGATCGAAGGATAAATGGCTTTTATCGCGTTTTCAAAAGTACTATACGGTTTAACGCCGTATACGAATTCCTGCTTTCCCGTCGCATCCGTAACAAAAATGGAAGGAAAGCCCCGAACGCCTAATTGACGGGCCAAGGCCAGGTCCGCTTTGAATAAGTCCTGAGCCTTGTGCTCATACGCCTGCTTGAGTTCTTCCGCATTCAAGCCTACCACAGTAGCCGCGTGGGCCAGGTGCTCCCACTTCGTAATGTTCTTTTTTTCCAGGAAAACCATTTCCCGGAGTACCCGTAAGAATGAGATGGCTTTCGCTTTATCCTGTAACTGGGCGGCTTTGAAGGCAATAGATGGTGGATACGAAGAATCCAGGGGGTCCTCCAGCCAGACGTCGCCATCAATGGGCATCTTGTAGTGGGCACTTACTTCGTCCCAGTGATGAGCCACGTCGGAGGGTTTACTGATGCCACCGCTGTTGTAACTCCAGTCGGGAAGCAATCCACCCATGTGGTACTCAAACACTACGGAGTGGCCGTATTGCAGTTTTAATTTTCGTAACTGCGGCTCGATTCCCCAACACGACGAACAAATCGGGTCGGTAAAATAAATGATCTTGACGGGTTTATCTTCTGCTTTGACGGAATTGATACTTTTACTTTCGACTTGCTCTGGCATTTCGCAAACGCCCGTTTCGGGATCGCACAACAAGGGATTAGTATTCATGGCTTTCGGATTTTGAGCGTAACAATTAAGGCAAAGAAAGAAAAACAGGTAGGCCGTACGTAAGAAACTAGCTCCGGTGACTTTGTTTGCTTGTGAATAAACGAGTACTGTATCTTTCATAGTCCACCCTTTACTAGCCGCCTTTCAAATAGCGGACGCTTTTCTGCTTTTGATTTTCTTTAGACGCTGCAAAGATTAAAAGTCAGGGAAGCAGAGTCAATAAGTCAAAAAAAACTGACTAGTGGAAAGAAGGATCGTTGGATTAAAATGCGAAGTACCAAAAGTTTATGTAGAGAAGTCACGGCTATGGTCGTGAAATAGTTAACAGATACTCAACGAGCCGATCGTCAGGAGCCGTTACGAGTATGACAATAAGAGGTAGGCGTATACGAAACGAACTCCCGAAGGTGCGGTCTGTAACCACTCTTCGGGAGTTCGTTTACTCGGTGCTCATCGGGAAAGAATCCGGATGAACCTACACTAAGATGCCTACAAGTTTATATATAAACCTAGACAACGCGTACATTAATTGCGTTGAGGCCTCTTTTGCCGTTTTCTACTTCAAAAACCACTTTGTCGTTTTCACGAATGTCATCCGTAAGACCGGAGATGTGAACAAAGACGTCTTGGCCACCTTGCGTGGGGGTAATGAATCCAAAACCTTTGGTTTGGTTGAAGAACTTAACGATTCCTTCTTGCATGAAAATGGATGTTTAACTGATTTATTATTTACTTACTTACTTTATTAATGCGTACGGCACTGAATCCTCGGGCCGTTTTTTCTTTTTCAAACGTGACGCGATCCCGCTGTTTGACGGGTTGTGCCAGTTGACTGGAGTGGAAGAACAAATCTTCCCGGGTCTCATCATCGGTGATAAACCCA
>NZ_JBMDWJ010000061.1:0-41313 GCF_048595215.1 Siphonobacter sp. | reverse complement strand
ACGTTGTGATCATCGGCAATCAATACCCGTATCATCGCTTTAGTGGCCTTGGGTTGAGGTACAGGCGAAAACTCCCGGGACGGAGGCAGTGTTAAGGGCATGAGCCATTATGAAATAATTGTTTATTAGGTTAAGTTTTTTAGGGGACTATCGATAGCAAGCGTTGCTGTCACTGAGCTTCCATCAATAGAAATTTGTTCAGCAAAAATAGGATTAATTAGATATACGTCGATTAGGGAAAACCCTTTATTCGAAAAAATCTAGGGTATACCCTAGGGCTGGCCTTTTGTAAAGCTTCGATTGAAGCTGGTAGTTTTACTTCGAATGAAGCGGATCGGGTTTCGTACAAGAATTATTTTATGATTCTCAAAGGCGTTTGGGTACGGCTGATACCCTGATTTTCTAACCTCGAAATTAATGGATTAAACCTGAAAGCTTCCCATCATCCTAACCCAGAATGTATTAACTTTGATAAAAATCTTCAGCTTATCAAACACAAGGATAAACAGATCGGAATCAAGGATATCGCCCGGCACGCCAATGTTTCCATTGGCCCTGTCGATCGTGTATTACACAATCGCGGTGGCGTATCCCAGGAAACGCGGGAACGTATTCTCAAGGCCATTGAAGAGCTGAATTACCAGCCTAACCTGTTGGCCAGTCGCCTGAAATCCACGAAAGAATACGTAGTGGCGGTCCTGCTTCCGCAGGCTACCAAAGAAATTCCCTTCTGGCATGATCACATATTAGGGGTTGAACAGGCGGAGAAGGAAATCCGGCAACTGGAAGTCACGACCAAGGTGTTTTATTTCGATCAAAATAGCGAAGATTCCTTTCGGGAGCGGGTTAACGAAATCATGGCCGATACGGTTGACGGCGTCTTTATGGTACCCGTATTTTACGAGGAAGCCATTCGTTTGCTCCGGCACTGTCAAAAGAGTCAGGTGCCCTGCCTGTTATTTGATACGAATCTGCCGGATGAAACTGGTGTCCGTTATATCGGACAAAACGCTTATGATAGTGGCTATCTGGCGGCCGAACTGCTTTCTTATTGCATCCCTCCCGACGGTACGATCCTGTTAGCCAATATTGTACAGGAACACGATAACCACCTACAGTTCGCTAAACGGGAAGAGGGCTTCCTGGCTTTTTTCCGGGAAACTTCCCTCCCTACTAAGCTTATTGAGTTCGAATCCCGTCGCGGTTTTTCGAAGGAGATTGCTCAGAAATTGGCTGAGGTAATCCGGCAGACGCCGAACCTAAACGGTATTTTTACAATCAACGGCGTACAACACGTCGCTCAGGTGCTTGAACAGCAGGGATTTACGGACTATAGGCTTATTGGTTACGATATTATTCCCGAAACTATTCACCACTTGGAAAATGGTACGATTCACTTTCTCATCAGTCAGCAACCCAAAATGCAGGCTTACGAAGGAATCAAGCTTTTATCCCAAAGTATTCTACTGAAGAAAGATTTACCGGAAAGCTATTATCTGCCGATTGACGTGGTGATGAAGTCGAATTTGAAGTATCATGTGAAGTAAGAATTCTTTCTTTTACTTCTTCTACTCTTTCTCTTTCAGGCTGTATATCCTGTATATAGAAACCTGATGATAACTATTGACAATCAACTTTTATCGGAGGATGAATACTTCGTCCTGCAGGCACGGCTGGTCTTTTAGTCCGTATCGCGAACACTGCTCACCTCCTCTTGCTCAAGGCCACCGCATTGCCGAGGCGGTAGGCAGCTTTTCGCGATAGGACAGGGATCGGTTTTATGTCGTCCATGCAGGTTTTCACTTGAATTCTGGCAACTAGTTTTTTTATTCTGTTTTTGACTACTGGGTTAAGGATGGAATCACTATAGAACGTTTATCATGGAAGGCGGCTTAGATCCACACTGAGAAATTTCATCATGAAAGGGGTTTAGTCTAATGCCGCCCGTGCAGAAAATTGCTAATGACCCCTTACTTACAACAAACAACCAATCTACCGCTCATACTTTCGCTTTTCCGTCACTCCTGGCCATTGGTCGGTGCGGAAGGAGTTTAGGGGGAGGCCTTCGGTGTTGAAGACGTTGGCTTCGACGGGGGCGTCGGACCAGGCGTAGCGAACGGCCTGGGGTTTGGGGACGCTGGGATGGGATACTTCGATGGTATTGCCTTTGATTTGGGCCTGGGCATAGTGGAAAACCCGGTCGGCTCCGGCGATCTCGAAGCCTTTGACGTAACCGTATTTGTCTTTTACGATCAGCCCATGCTCCGCGAATTTGAAACAGAGTAGGGCTTTATTTCCCTGGAATTGTACGGTATCCAGCATGGGTGAGTTATAAGCCATGGGTTGGCCATAATCAACGTGCAGGGCTTGGATCGCCAGTCGATGGCCTACCTCCTGCTTGTTGGTGGGGTGAATGTCGGTGGCATTGCCAATGTCCGTCGTAACGGCCATTCCGGTTTTCGGCAATTGTAACGTCATCGTCTGGGCTTCCCGTAGCTCCGCCCAAGCACTGCCCTGGTTGCTACTCTGATCGGTGCCAAAGCTCGAAAGTTGTACAAAATAGAAGGGCAACGTCTCGCCCCAGCCTTGCCGCCAGTCGTTGATCAGCAGGAGAAAACTCCGGCGGTACTGATAAGCCCGATCGGCATTGTTTTCACCCTGATACCACAAAACACCCCGAATACCGAACGGAATCAGCGGGGCCAGTTTGGTATTATAAACCGTTGTCGGCAGACGATTTAGCATGGGTACGAAACTGTGCGGTTCGGCCAGTGAAGGCATGATTTTCCAGTCCGAAACCAAACTGATTTTGTCGGTTTCACTGGCTACGTACAGGTGTTGAAGGGTACCCAGCAAGCCCAGTCCAAACCATTCGGGATTCGTCCGCTTCTGGAGTTTCATCACAAGCTGATTTGCTGCCGATTTCCAGGTATGGGCGGGTAATTTGATTTCTTGAATCCCTTTTACGACGCCCTCCGCAATCTTTTCCCCGTTGAGATATACTTCCGTCGGACTGTCAGTATCGGCCAACACCAGCGTAGTCGGCTGACTGGCCATTGCGGCGGGTATCTGGATGTTCCGGCCCATATAACCATTGCCTTTGAAAGCAAACAGTCCCCGATAGTACCATTGTCCAATCGGATCATACAGCGGAACCCACTTCGAAAAGTCTACGTCAGGACCGAGGAATTTTTGTTCATCCGCCATCGTAGGAACGTAGGTAGCACGGCCATAAAATTTCTGCCGGAAGTTCTGTTCACTCAGCGAATCCGCTTCGGCCCAGGTAGCGGGCAGGCGTTGGGCATTTTCCCGAAGTTCGGGATCCGAAAGCAAGGCTTCTTTACTGATCCAGCCCTCGATGTCGGAACCTCCCCAGGACGAATGCAGCAGACCAATGGGTACATTCAGCTTTTGATACACTTCCCGAGCGAAGAAAAAGCCAACCGCCGTAAAGCCGCCCACCGTCTGGGGTGAACAGACCTGCCACTCGCCCGTTTTCAAATCCGTGTGCGGCGTCAGATCCAGCTCATTGGCTACTCGGAAATGGCGAATCTGCGGGTAGTTGGCATCTTTGCGTTCGGTTTCATACTGCTGGGCACGGTCTACCGCCCATTCCATATTCGACTGCCCCGAGCAAAGCCATACTTCCCCCAGCAACACGTCGCTGATGGACGTGTTACCCGATTTGGCAGAAACGCGTAGTTCATACGGGCCACCCGCTTCCATCGCCGGAAAGCGAACCGTCCATTTGCCCTGAGCATCCGCTTTGGCCGTTTGGGTACTGCCCGCCAGTACCACCGTCACGTTCTCCTTCGGCTGAGCCCAGCCCCATACGGGAATGGGTTTCTGCCGTTGCAGGACTACGTGATCAGCAAACAGGCGAGCCAACCGTACCTGACCCGAAACGGAAAGGCTTACTAGCCCCAGTAAGCAAAGGAGAAGCTTTTTCATGCCAAATCCATTTACAACGAGCGGAACGACCGTGAGGCGTCATCCAGTACCAGCACCCAATCCTGATCGTTGCCCTGACTGGGAGGGGTAAAGGTTTGCACGCCAGTATTAGGCATCATCCCCGCTTTCTGAGCCTTCCCGGTTCGGGGATTGTACCAGGAAGCTTTTACTTCTTTCCCGGAAATGATACCCATTTGTACCTGAAAGGGTTGTCCCGAAGAAGAATAGACAAAGGCGTAATCGCTGCCCCGCGTGGCCTGAATCCGTTTTTTAGGATCGTTGGAATTTGTACCGGGAACCAAGGTTTGGTCCGGAATCCGATCCAGATACGGACGCGACTCCATCAGCTTGCGAACGTAGGGCATCGTCCGGGCGGCGGGCAAGTCGAGCGACTCGTACCAGGGTTTGGTGGGATCAATGTAGCCTTTACGACCCGGTACGTACATTTGCCAGATGTTGTTACAGCCGTAGGTAAACCCATGAGCCCCGGCAAAGAGACTTTGGTACGCTTTCCGGCGTACGTCGTTCGGATCGGCGTAACCGTTTTTTTTCAGGTCGAAACACACGGGAATTTCTTCGTACAAGGGTTCACCGTCCATCGTAGGTTTTACGGGTGCCAGCCGGTAATCCTGCGAAATCTGTTCCCATACCTTGCTGTCCGCACAATGTCCCGTCTGGAATAGATTAAAGTCCAGCCAGTCGTCGGTATGAAACCAGGTGGAAGAACTCGTCTGCGGATGGAACGTCATCAAGGCCTTGTCCGCCCCGCCTACGCCTTCCGTCACGCCTTTCGCTAAAGCCCGCCAGACCTCTACGTCCGCCGACCCCTTCCGGGGATTGCGGTCACCGCCGATCACCCAAATGATGTTTTTACGATGTTTATAGCGTTCGCCCAAGTATTTGCCGTAGGCGTAAATCGATTTCTCGTTGAAAATTTCCGGCCCAATGCCCCACTTATCTTTATGCAGTTTATCCCCCCAGGTCGGCAGCAAGGCCACGTGCAGACCCATGCGGTCCGCCTGCTTCAGGATGTAATCGACGTGGGTGAAATAGGCCTCATTGGGCTGACTCGGATCGGTATTCAGAAAAGGAACCTGTCCGTAAGCATTGGGATCCCGCAGGCCATCGTGCTCGGCCAGTACTACGGCCTGAATCACGGTAAAGCCTTTTTTCTTCCGGTTTTTCAGGTATTTTTTGGCATCCGCCCGGTCGAGTCGGTGGAATAGCTCCCAGGCCGTATCACCCAGGTAAAAGAAGGGTTTCCCATTTTGGTAAACCAGGAAACGTTTGTTGTCACTCACGCGTAAGTCCGTTTGGGCGTGAGCGAGCAGGGAGAGAAAGAAGAAGGCAAATAGAAAACGAAAACGCATAAGTCAGGATGCCGAAGCAGATGGTACTAAAACTAAAAAACTTCCCAAAACGCTAAAAGTTTCGGGAAGTTGGAAAGGCTTACTGGTAGGTTTTAAGCGTAGCGGTATCTCCCCAGGATTTGAGAATTTTCTGGAGTCCGTCCATATTCAGCCGAAGGCCCACTTCCGCATCTGGTGCGGTATCCTCATTGATGATCCCGATGGGTCCGCGGTATTTGCTTTGCTGGACGATTCGCATCATCCCGGCTTCGGCGTCACCCTGACCAATGGGCACGACCTTCACCGGATTTCCCTTTTTCAGTCCCGCCAGATTTAGAGCCATCAGGTGCGGAAGCATTTTTGGGAAGAAAACCGGGAACCGTTCGATGTGTTCTTCCGCGTGGTGGAAGTTATACACGATTCCGAGGTTGGGCTTTTTGAGGTACGCAATGATTTTCAACTGATTTTCGGGTTCGCCAAACCAGCCGCCGTGGTTGTACAATCCAACCGTACAGCCTAGCTCCGCAGCCCGGTCGGCAATGTACTGAACGGGACGGGCAACGGCTTTGACCTTTTCTTCCTCGCTCATGGCGTCCAGGCCTTTGATGCCGCCAATCATGCACCAGATTTGCATCTTCGCTTTCTGACGTTTCAGGACTTCGAACACGGCCTGTAGGCCCTTGTCCTCTTCCGGATTGGGTCCGGAGTATAGCCAGAAAGCCTCAAACTTTATATGGTGTTTCCGGCAGGCCTCAAACTCTTCGTCGAAGGTCGGGATGTGTTTTTCCCGCCAATCGTAGGCGAGTTTGGTAATGCCCAGCTGATTGAGCATTTCGGCCCGTTCGACCGGACCCCGGTTTTTAGTATCAAAAGGCACAATACACCAAGCCACCAGATTGTCGCGGGCGTAGATACTTTTCGCTTTTCGCTGAGCCGTTGCGGATTTAGCGGATAGAAAGAGCAGGGCCAGAAGCGGGAAGAAAAGAAAACGTTTCATAGGAAAATCAATAGGCCCTTACACGGCGAGTTCATTGGGAAAATTGTACGACCACTTCCAGGTCTGACTCATGTCGGGGTACTGACGACGGCATTCGAGGTACTCTTCCATCATGCGTCGCATCGTCGGACTGAGCGTGTCGAGGTACTGGGGCGTCAGCAGATCGCCGTTGAGCAGGTAAAAATGCCAGGTCGGCGGGAAGTTTGCACTGTGGTAACCCATGTGTAAGGTCCGACGGGGAATCTTCATTTTTTCCGTGAAACCCCGGTGAATCAGATTATTGTTGTACAAAACCGCCTGACCCGCTTTCAAAGGCACGGGAATGCCGCCGGGCATTTCAACCCCCACGGGGGCGTAATGTTTCGATCCCCGAAAGGCTTCGTCTTCTTCCGGCGTATTGGGCCGGTTGTGACTGCCGGGTACGACCCAAAGCGAGTTTTCATCTACCAGCGGCAGGTTAATCTGTACGCTGTTGTGAAAGCGTTCGGGCGAGAACAGCCAGTCTTCAATTTCATTCTGCGGAATCTGGATGATGTCGCGGTGCCAGCCCAGCGAGTATTCCGTCCCTTCATTCGCAGCCAGAATCGAAGCGTTATTGACAATCAGATTTGGCCCGAGCAGCTCTTCCACCGTCTTCAGAATCACGGGGTGGTGAAAGGCGTGGTGAATCGACTCCGTACCGGGCTTGGTCAGCAGGTGGAAGTAGTACTGCCGGGCCTCTTTTCCAAAGTCCTTGATTTCATCCCCTAAGTGCTGAAAGGATGAACTACGCTTCTCTGTATCAGCCGATTGAATTTTTGGACTGATCAAGGCATCCATCACTTCGCGGAAATCATCGATTTCCTGTGGTGTCAATACATCGACGATTACAAAGCCGTCGCGTTCAAATTTTTCTTTGTTAGAGGATTCCATAGTACTAGGGTTTGGTTTAACTGATAATCACTTGCTGGTGCCTTTCGGCGGAGGTAAGTCCGGCCTCGAGTACCCGAAGAATCTTCAGGCCATCCGAGAAATTGGGTGTAATGGTTTGTTTGGTTTCAATCGCGTCAATAAAATCCACCACGGCGTGCACAAAGGCGTGTTCATAGCCGATGATGTGCCCGGCGGGCCACCAGTGCTGCATGTAGGGATGCGAGCCGTCGGTCGCCAAAATGGTCCGGAAACCCTGGTACCCTTCGGCGTCTTCGCGGGAGTAGTACTGCAATTCGTTCATCCGTTCCAGATCGAACAGCAGACTGCCCTTACTGCCGTAGATTTCGAACGTCAACCCGTTTTTCTTACCCGTCGCAAATCGCGTCGCTTCAAATGAACCGATGGCTCCGCTGGTAAACTGAACGAGCATCAGGGCGGCGTCTTCGACGGTTACCTCTCCTTTGGCCTCACCCTTGCTTTCAGCTTTAAGATTGCCCGAAGTCGATTCATCGGCCAGCGGACGTTCCTTGATGAAGTTGGTCGTCAGGGCCGACACCGTCGCGATGTCGCCCACCAGAAAATGAGCCAGATCCACGGCGTGCGAGTTCAAATCCCACTGGGGTCCGGCCTGAGCGGTTTCTTTGCGGAGTTGCCAGGTAAGCGGAAAACTGGGGTCTACAATCCAGTCCTGCTGATAGGCACACCGCCAGTGAAAAATCCGGCCGATTTTGCCTTCGTCGATCATGCGTTTGGCCAGAGCAACGGCGGGCGTACGGCGGTAGTTGTGGTTGAGG
The DNA here is from genome assembly GCF_048595215.1 of Siphonobacter sp. Lineage (NCBI taxonomy): Bacteria > Pseudomonadati > Bacteroidota > Cytophagia > Cytophagales > Cytophagaceae > Siphonobacter > Siphonobacter sp. Next base: position 33,310 of record NZ_JBMDWJ010000061.1, on the reverse strand, counting down.
TAATGAACGACCTTATGGTCTTCGCATACCTTCAGCATCTCTTCCGCCTGCTGGCTATTCATCGCCAGCGGTTTTTCGCAGAAAATGTGTTTGCCTTCCTTCGCCGCCGCTAAAGCCACTTCGTAATGCAGTTGCTGAGGCAAAGCAATATCGATAATGTCGATGTCGGGACGGGCGACGAGTTTCTTCCAGTCCGTCTCCGTTTCCTGCCATCCCCACTGTTGGGCAAATTCCTTGAGGGAAGCTTCGTGCCGTCCGCAGGCGACTTTCAGGACCGGTTGAGCCGATACATCAAAAAATAACGGTGCTTTTTTCCAGGCGTTGCTGTGGGCCTTGCCCATGAACTTGGTACCGACGATACCGACGTTGAGTTGTTTTTCCATGCGTTAGAGCGTTTTAGTCAGTGAACGGAGCGCCTGTATGCTTTGTTTGACGACTTCTTCTTCCCGGTCGGTATAATCGGGGTGCAGAAAATCGACCTCCACTGCCAGGAAGCCCTGATAGTTATGCTGACTTAAAAGCTCGGCGAGGCGTTCGTTCGGAATCAGGCCCTCGCCCGTGGGTACGCAGGAAAAGAAATACCACTCGTTAACGGGCACGCCTTTGACCGGTTTCAGGTCTTTGATGTGCGTGGCGAATACGTACGGGGCCAGTTTCTCCATCGCCTGGATGGGATCATCGAGCACCCGCAGGAAATTTCCGGAATCGAAATTCACGCCAAAATACGGCGAGTTCACGCCCTGAATCAGTTGCAGAATTTCGTCTGAATTGTAATCAATGTGATTCTCCACGGCCAGTTTCACACCGTATCGCTCGGCTATTTTTGTGGCTTCGGAAAACATTCGGGTCAGCTTTTCGAGCTGCGGACCGTGCGGCTCAAAGCGGAACATCAGACTACTGCCGACGACTCGCATCACCGGGGCACCAATCTGCTGGGCGTATTCGATGTGCTCGATCATTTCCTCAAACGCCCGCTCGTTCTTGCCGCCTTCCAGCCCGTCGGGATGACCCCAGGCATACACCCGGTCGAGGCCCGTGCGGTCGAGATGAGTTTTTACATCATCGAGATACGCCTTATCGAATTTGGGGATGAAGCACGATTCGAGGGATACCCCGTCAATGCCCAGCGTTTCCGTTTTCGTCAGAAAATCTTCAAACGTCAGGATTTTGTCGGGCTGATTTTGTCCGGCGTACACTTCGCCAAACAGGCGGTGGTAACAGTAGCTGTCGATGCCAACTTTCATAAAACGTTGATTAGTGGTTTAGGTACTCTTTTTCGCAAATAGCTGAAAAAATACCAGCTCGACCCAGAGAAATCAGGAATTTGAGTAGGGCGGCGTCAACACTGGTCCGGTTGGCGGTCTCGGACCAGCCTTATTCCCGAAGGAATTATGACCCCGCCCTACTGAAACTTACCAGCCCGGATTGTTTTCATTGATGGCCGTATTTCCGTTGATTTCGTTCAGCGGCAGCGGCAACAACAAATGTTTCTCCTGACGACGTTTGATGATGTTATTGGCGTCAATATCAATGGCATTCATGACTTGCAGGTAGATGCCCCAGCGGCGAATATCCCAGGCCCGGTGTCCTTCCAGGGCCAGTTCGCGTTGACGTTCCTGCAGGATGAAGGAACGCAATTGCTGCTGATTGAGGTTGGCAGCATCGCTGGCTCCACTGCGACGACGTACTTTGTTGAGAGCCTCGTAGGCATCAGCCGTCGGACCGTTGACTTCGTTTTCGGCTTCGGCGAAAATCAGTAAGGTTTCGGCGTACCGCAGGAACGGAAAGGGCATATCAGACCGCTGTACCGTCCGGTCAGAGACCTGAGCGTACTTGCTCAGCTTGGCCGTGTGAAACTGGTCGGCGGAATAAACATCCGTAGGCTGGTAACCTTCCGCCGTGGGTACAGTCCCACTGTTTTTCACTTTCAGACTGTCTTTAGCGGGGTAGTAATGCCAGGCGGCGTTACTGAACATCCGCCAGCGGTGCTGTACGCCTTCGGTAATTCGCTGGTCTTTTTCCTCGAAGAGTTCGTACCAGTGGTCCGACATGGCGTACAGGGCCCCGTCGATGGAACCGTTCGCCATCAGATACCCTACGTAATGGTATGACAGGAAGTTACCGAAGATCTCCGATCCCGTGATGGCGTTCATCTGCCAGAGGTGCTCGCCCTTATTACGGTTGCCGATGGTCCAAGTATCCATATACCGCGGGAACAGATCGATGGGTGAACCGGCTTTCTGCATGTCAATTACTTCTTTAGCTTTATCGCGGGCCAGTTTGAAGTATTGAGCCGCATCAAAGGATTCGTGACCCGCTACCACGCTCTTGGTGTAGGTAGTGGCCGTCGGCTGGATGCGACGCACGACGCCGTTGACCGTCTCCCGTTGCCGCCCACCCAGTACGGTCACCTGGGCTCCCTTCAGGGCTCCGGAAGCCATCGTTACGTAGACTTTAGCCAGTAAGGTTTTAGCCGCTTCCTGACTCAGCCGACCCGTTTCGTAGCGAGCGTTGGTGCGGGTGTACAGCATCGTCTCGGCCATTTTCAGGTTTTCGATGATGTGGGCGTACACGTCAGGTACGGAGGCCCGGGGCTGGTTCGTGTTTTCGCCTTCGGTTACGGATTTTTTGAAGATGGGGATGGGTCCGTACGCCCGAACGAGCATGTAATACGCCCAGCCCCTGAGGAAGTACAACTGGCCGAGGGCGTTGTTTTTCGAAGCGTCGTCGATCGTGATCTGACTGACTTTCGTAATGGCGAAATTACAGCGTTCGATCAGCGTATAAGGACCACCCCAGAAGGTGTTGATGTCGGAGGTAGACTGGAAGTTCCCCGCTCCCATCGCCTGGAATGCGTAATCCTTGCCGGTTACATCGTCGGCGTCCACTTCCAGCGGACGGTTGTAGACGGCATACTGAAAAAAGGATCCGCTGTTCAAGGTATTCAGTACGCCATTGACCCAGAGCTTGGCGTCGGCTTCGGTAGTCGTTCCCACCTGATCAGGACCGACGAAATCATACGGCGTTTCTTTCAAAGCATCCTTGCAGGACGTGCTGGCCAGTACCAGGGCTACTAATGCTATATGTATCTTTTTCATAGAAAGTTCGGAGGATTAAAAGGAAGCTTTGAAGCCCAGCGTAATGGTTCGGTTGTTGGGATACGAGTTCATATCCACGCCCCGGCGGGAGGCATCGCCCCCGAAGGAGTTCACGTCGGGATCGTACCAGCTGTACTTCGAGAAGGTCAGCAGGTTACCCAGACTACCGTATACATTCAGTGATTCGACGTATTTCACTGGCGTCTTGAAGGTATACCCCAGGTTGACCGTTTTCAGTCGCAGGTAAGAAGCGTCCTCCAGATACCGATCCGAGAACAGCATCACCCGTACCTGCGAGGCATCGGCCCGGGGCCATTTGGCATCGGCTTTGTTGTCTTCCGTCCAGCGGGTATCGTAGGCCCACTGCGGTACGTTGCCCAACTGGTTCATCCGTACTTTCAGCAGGTTGGTGTTGACGATATTGCCCCCCTGTACGCCCTGGAAGAAGATACTGAGGTTGAAACCTTTGTAGGAAAAGTTGTTCGTGAAACCGTAGGTGAAATCCGGGTTAGTATTGCCGATGATCGTACGGTCGGTACTCTCGCTGATACTGGCCGGATTGTTATCCATGTTTTTGTACTTGATCTCGCCCAGTTTCGAACGAAGCTGCGTTTCTGACCAGTTGGCAAACTGCGGATCGGCCCGTACTTCGGCAATGTCGTCGTAGTAACCGTCTTCTACCAGTCCGTAGATCGTGCCGATGGGGTATCCATTCCGCTGAATGAAGATGTTATCGTAGGAATAGTACAACCGCTGAGCAAACTGGTCGGCGGGCAGATCCATGATCTTGTTGCGGTTGAAGGAAATATTGGCGTTCAAATCCCACTTGAAGGCATTCTGCTGCACCAGTGTTCCCACCGCCGTAATCTCCAAGCCTTTGTTTTCCACCGTTCCGTAATTGGTCAGCATGGTATTGAAGCCGTTGCTGGGGGCAATCTGGATGGTTTGGAGCAGGTCTTTCGTATGCTTCTTGTACAGATCGACGGTTACATTGAAACGGTTATTCATGAAACCAAAATCAACGCCGAAGTCATACTGCGTGGTCGTTTCCCATTTGATGTTTGGATCAACCAGACCGCGACCGTTATCGACCGCAAAACCACTCTGTTCGGATCCACCAAAAGGTACGTTGGCAATCGTCGTGGCGTAGATACTGCCGTAAGGTCCGATGCCCTGATTACCCGTTTGTCCGACACTCGTCCGTACTTTCAGCGTCGAGAATACACCTAGGTTGCGGATGAATTCTTCTTCGCCCGCGTTCCAGGCCAGAGCAAACGAGGCAAAGTTGGCCCACTTGTTGCGGATGGCGAATTTGCTGGAACCATCACGGCGGAAGGAAGCCGTGAAGAGGTATTTGCCGTCGTAGCTATAGTTAACCCGACCCAGTACCGACATCAGCGCGTTGTCGTTCCGACCGTTTTGCAGCGGTGAAGGACGCAGACCTGCCCGGAGGTTAAAGTTTTTGGTAAGGTCCGTTGGGAAACCAGTAGCCGACATCGTTTTGTACTCGGAAACGCCTTTTTCGTAGGTGTAAGCGGCTACGGCGTTGATGTTGTGCTTCGTACCGAACGTTTTGATGTAGGTCAGAATCGACTCCATCGTCAATTGCGAGTAGTTATTATCGCTCACCATGCCGAAGCCATTGACGGGCGTGCGGCCTTCGTTCAGATCGCGTCCGTAGTAAATTTCCCGCGAATTGAGGTTGTAGTTATACCCCATGCGTTGCCGGAAATTCAGGGCGGGCGTAAAGTTCAGTTGAGCAAACGCCGTGGTGTACACGCGGGTCGAGTACGTAAAATCACGGGCCGACTGCGTGGTTTTGTAGGGATTGGCCAGATTAGAGGTATTGATCAGCGATTCCCGGAAGGCCGAGTTCGGATCGTTCACCGGGTACGTAGACGGGAAAAAAATCGTCGAACTGATCAGACTGGGCTGAGCTCCGGACGTATTGGTTTTACCTAATTGATAGGTCGTGTAGGCAATGTTGTTGCTCGTACCGATCGTCAGTAATTTACCAATTTTGCGTTCGAGGTTGAATTGCAGGCTGTACCGTTTGAAACCGGAGTTGAGCAATACACCTTGCTGATCCAGGTAATTCCCCGAAATCAGGTACGTGCCGCGATCATTTCCACCCGAAACCGACAGCGTATAATCCTGCGTAACGGCGGGGCGGAATACTTCATCCTGCCAGTTGGTACCTTTGAAACCAGCCGGATACTGAGTGCCTTCGGGTAAACCGTCACGGTAGTCTTCTGGTCCGGGCAGGTACGTATTTTCACCCAATACTGGGTCGCGGCCAATTTTCCCCGGAAAAGGCACTTCCAACGTCGTGCCGATGTACTTACTAGCATTGGCGTAAGCTTCGTTTTGAAACAGTGCGTACTGATAGCCATTCAGCATCGGAATGCGTTTCGATACTCGGCCCAAGCTCAGGTTGGTGGTGAATTCTACACGGTCTTTTCCGGCTTTGCCTTTTTTCGTCGTAATCAGCACAACTCCGTTGGCTCCCCGCGAACCGTAGATGGCGGTAGCGGAGGCATCCTTGAGTACTTCGATGCTCTCGATGTCCTGCGGGTTCATGTTGGCCAGTACGTTGATGGTTTGCATGGAACCTTCGGCTCCGGCGGGCGTAGCGGCGGAGGTGAACGGAATACCGTCGATGACGTACAGCGGTTCGCTACCCGTGAAAGAGTTGGCTCCGCGAATGGTCATGCTGATGCCACCACCCGGAGCACCGTCGCCTTTGTTGACGTTTACACCCGCAATTTGTCCCTGTAAACTCTGGTTGACGCTTACGGGAATATTGCGTAACAAATCCTGTCCTTTTACGGTCGCTACCGAACCGGTAAGGTCCCGGCGGTTGACTTGCCCGTAGCCAATAACAACGACTTCATTGAGTTTTTTGTCGTCTGATTCCAGTTCAACGTCCAGCGTTGTACGTCCTGCCAGAGCTATTTCCTGCGGCGTGTAGCCAACAAAAGAAAAAATCAGTGTGGCGTTGGCATCGGGTACGGAGATGCTGTACACCCCCACGGCATTGGTGACCGTTCCCGAGGTCGTTCCTTTGACGAGGATACTGACGCCCGGAAGTACTTCGCCCGTGTCTTTGGCCCGAGCCACGCCTTTGACGGTGGTAGTCTGAGTCCAGCCTTCTGAGGTTACCGCCAGGCACAAGAAAGCTAGCAACAATAGATAGTATTGTTTCATAGATATTAGGTTTAAAATGAACTGTAACAAGTAGTATGCGTGGGAGTCAGGATTAAAGCGTTAGGTATTTTTCCAGTATTTTCATTTGCGGCCGATCGACACCCTCCCGGGGGCTTACGGCGAGCGTGTAGTCTCCCCACCAGGGGCCCGCGGCCCAGTAGGTACCGCTCACCTGGTTTTCGCGGAGATACGCCAGGAACTGATCGAGGGTTTCGAGCCAGCGAGGATCCGTATCCGGCACGCCGTATTCACCGACGATTCCCTGAAAATGATTCGCTTTCAACCAGTTGACGAAGGGCTTTACTCGCTCGATTCCTTTCTGAGCCGAAGCTTCTTCTGTTAGGTAATCGTGTTTGTACGTTCCCGAACCGTCTTTATCGAAATACACGTGAGCTTCGAAAATCAGGTGTCGGGAAGGATCTTTCAGGTACTTGAGCGTATCACTGGCCCGTAACCAGCGTTCGCCCGAACTCCACTGATCGCCACCCACGAGAATGGCGGTTTTGGTATCCGTTTTCCGAATCTGCGTAATGCAGTGCTGGGCGATGGAAAACCAGGGGGTATCGGCTCGCAAATCGTGCGGTTCGTTCATCAAACCGTAGCCCCAAATGTTTGGGTACGACCGACAGGCCTGAGCCAGCTTTTGCCAGAGATCGCCGATGTGTTGGATAGAAACTCTTTCGGAACCAATCAGATATTCAGTCCCATCCATCTGCCGACGACCGTAATTATGCAAATCCAGAATAACCCAGAGTTTTCGTTGCTGGGCCTGCTTGATGACCTGTTTGATGCGAGAAAGCTCCCGGGCATCGAGCGGTCCGTTTAACTGGGGCTGAATCCGCTCCCATTTAAACGGTAAGCGAATCAGGATCAACCCTTTGGCTTTGAAATAATCCAGCTCGGAAGGCCGGGGGTACGTATAGGTTTTGTCGAATTCTCCCGGCATCGTGGACCCAAAATCCGCTCCAGCCAAATTTACGCCATAGGCTACGGGGTTTTTCTGACTGTACGCGGACCAGCTAGCCAACGCAAAACACACGCCTAGTAAAGCTTTACGCATACGAGGTTTATTGAATGAAATAGATTTAGAGGTAGTGTACTTCACTTGACAACCTTCCTGTCTATACGTCATCATTTTACAGGCTTTAATCGAAGGCTGTGAACTGATCGTATATTCGGAATTCTCGAAAATATCGGTTTGAGGTACGGAGGCAGTTACCGTATTTGCTCGTTCAAAAATTTAGGTAAAATCCTTGCCGTTCCACTCCGTAAGAGCTTAGCTTTTCATCTTTCGCTGGTATGGAATGGCTGACTCTGGTTTGACAAACTACGCTGGTGTGATGAAATAGTGTACGTTAACTATCTTATTCAAAAGTACTTTCCATTTCTGAATCTACCAACAAATTGTATACTTATTTATTTAAAAAATTGGATCAAAAGAGGTCGAAGGTGAACGTTACTCATTACTTCTGTAAAATCACTCCAGGGCAAAGGCGACATACGCATCGCCCGTCTTCGTACCCAGCTTCCCGCCACCCGTAGCCGCGATCACGACGTACTGTTTGCCATGAACCACATAGGTACTCGGAGTGGCGTACCCACCAAAGGGCAAGGTCGTTTCCCACAGTAGTTCACCCGTGTCTTTATCGAAAGCCCGGAATTTCTCATCACCCGTAGCGGCAATAAAAACAAGTCCGCCTTTGGTGACGATACAGCCGCCGAAGTTCTCGCGTCCGGTTACCGGAATACCCTTCGCCGTTAGTTCGGGGTATTCACCCAGCGGTTTTTTCCAGACGAGTTGACCCGTGTGCAGGTTAATGGCATTAAGCGTACCCCAGGGGGCTTTGGTAGCGGGATAATTTTCCTTATCCAGAAATTTGGTATAATTCATCGCCCGGTATACGGGTTTCTGATTGCTTTGCTTCACGGCCGTCTGGCTTTCCATATCCAGGAGAAACTCCGCCAGAGCCTGTACTTCGTCTTCTGAAATCTGGGAAAAAGCGGGCATGGCCCCCCGGCCATTTTTCACAATTTGAACTACATCCGGCTTTTTATACTTCTTAGAAAGGCTCGTTAAAGCCGGAATACCGCCATTTCCCTGTCGCTCGGAGCCGTGGCAACCGACGCAACCCTTCTCCAGATACACCCGCCGACCCGGATGCTGGGCAAAAGCTTCAGCCGATTTTTCCTTGGCGTTAATATCAATCATGGTAATGTGCCAGGCCAGCTCATTAGCATTCACGTACAAATTTCCGGTTGTCGGATCGTAAGCTCCGCCGCTCCATTCAGCTCCCCCGTGAATGCCGTAGTAAATCACGCCTTTCTGGGTTGGGGGCACGTACCAGCCCGTGTCCGCCTTTTCAAAGCGGGCGAGGGCATCGGCGTGAGCTTCGGGCGTACGGTCCGTTAAATCATTCCGCGTAACCACTTGTTTGGAAAAGGGCTGCGGCCAGCGAACGTACGGCTGCGTCGGGTAGGCCTGTTCGTCGAGTAAGGTAGATAGGGGTACGGGCCGCTCTTCTACATCCGACAACAATTCTCCCGTTAATCGATTGAATAAAAACACATTACCCGTTTTGGTTAACTGTACCACGCCGGGTACGGGTTTACCTTTGTAGTTAAAATCGGCCAGAATGGGAGCACAGGGTAAATCGAGATCCCACAAATCGCGGTGAATAACCTGATAATGCCAGGCATGTTGGCCCGTGTTGGCATTCAGGGCAACAATGCAGTTGCCGTACAGTTGGGAGCCTTCTTTACCCGGACGGTAGAAATCATTTTTCGGTTGACCCGTGGCAAAATACACCATGCCATTTTTAGGGTCTACTGACAATCCACCCCAGACGTTCACGCCCGCCCCATCCTTCCAGAAATCCGGATCACCCCAGCTCTCGTAGCCGAGTTGGCCGGGTTGGGGAATGGTATAAAAAGTCCAGCGTTTTTTGCCCGTACGCACGTCGAAACCGCTGACATTGGCCGGAGCACTCCAGCTCATCGAACCCACGATCACCAAATCGTTATAAATGACGGGCGAAGCCGGAGCCGTAATTTTCATATCCGACGCGGGTCGCATGTGACCCTCGTTCAAATCCATGCGACCACTCGTTCCGAAGCTTTCAATGGTTTTTCCGGTACGGGCGTCAATGGCCAGCAAGTAATGATTAGCGGTAAAGAGAATCCGTTGTTCGTTTCCTTCGTTCCAGTAAGCAATGCCCCGGTTGATGCCACCGAATTTTTCACCCGCCCGGGCCGGATTGTGACGCCAAATTTCCTGACCGTTGGTGGCATTCACTGCAATGATTTCCTGAGCGGGCGTTGTTACGTACATTACGCCGTCTACAATTAATGGATTGCCCTGAATGTTACCTGCCTTGTTGCCCGAGTGATACGTCCAGGCGACTTTTAGCCGGGATACGTTTTGTTTCGTGATCTGATCTGCTGCCGCAAAACGGGTTACGCCGGGATCACCACCCGTGATGGGCCAGTCCAGCGAAGCCGTGGTGGTCTGCGTCATACGTTTACAGGCAACCACGCCTGCTACGAGGCTTATACTCACCAAAACAAACCACCGGGATGTTACCGGCAAACGGGAAAGGATCAGGGGGCGAACCTTTTTCATACAGAGGCGTGCGTATCAATGGGTCGTCACTTCATGCGTTGTTACCACCTAATGGAACAGGAAACAAAAATGCAATAGTGTACGTACACCAAAGGTATAAAGAATAATTTATCCGAGAATTAATTTCATTAAAATTTGATGGAATATGCCTTTTTTAGAACCATTATAAGCTAGTTCCTGATTAGTCGCTTTTCAAAACCGACAAAGCGTAGATTGGGCCGAAAACCCAGTGAGAGTTCGCCGGCGTAGCGGTAGCCTAATTTGGGAAAGAGTCGTTGTGTAGCCTGATTCTGTGTATTAGTGTCCACGCGTAGTATGTGAATATTCCGATCAATGGCTAGTTGTTCGGCCTGTTCCAGTAATCGCTGGGCAATTCCTTTGCCTTGAAAATCGGGGTGCACGGCCAGTCGGTGCGTGACGATGGCGGACTCGGACAGATCCCAACCCAGTTGGGCATACTCGGCATCCTGATCAGTTGTCAGGGCCGCTACGCCCGCGATACTACCTTCGTACTCGGCCACCCAGAGCTGACCTAGCCGAATGTCTTCGCGAAATACCTCGGCATTGGGGTACGATTCATCCCATTGCAGGTTGCCGGAAGCTTGCATGAGGGGAACCACGCGTTGCAGTAAGGTTACCAGAGCGGGCAGGTCGGATTCGGTGGCGAGACGGATAAGCATTTTTTAGTTACTGGTTAATTGTTGTTGGGGGTGATACTGCCCATGGGCTGAGCGGGTTGGTACATAGGCTTTATAAATCACATTGCATGCGGATGTCGGCTCGCTCGTAGGGGGTGGCGGTCATAGCGACTTTGTAGAAACCTAGTTTTTTGTAAAGTTCGATGGCGGGTACCAGTCGCGTGTTGGATTCCAGCCATACCTGGGCGGCTCCGGCTTCGCGGGCTTTCTGTAAAATGGCCTGCCCCAGCTTTTTACCAATTTGTCGTCCCTGTACCTGCGGTGAAACGGCCATTTTGACCATTTCAAAGTCGCCGGGTTTCTCCTGTACCAGAGCTACGGTACCGACAATTTCCTGTTGGTAGCGGGCAAAGAGAATGACGCCACCTTTTTGCAGAATATGTTCGGGATGATCGAGCTGTTCGAGATCGTGGGGTTCGAGCCGAAAGTATTGCTCGATCCAGGCCTGATTCAGGGATTTAAAGTACGGAGCATAGGCCGGATCGTAATCCAGAATTTCCACTTCTTCCAGCTGCTGAGTTTTGAGATAGTCTTTAAAGATGCTGAGATAGTCCTGCTGGGCAAGTACGCCTTCGATTTCCTCTACCGCCCAAAGCAGGTTGTGCCGACGCTCGGCAATTAGTCTGGTATTGACAGCCTGAATATGAGCCCAGACTTTCTGAAATTCGGGACGCAAGGCCTCTCCTTTTTCAGATAGCTTCAGAATTCGCTTGCGTTTATCCGCATCCGATTTCCCGGATACAATGAGTCCGTCCTGTTCCAGTTGTTTGGCCAGTTGAATGACGCCCGGATGGGAAAAGCCAATGTATTCCGCTAACTCGCTAATACCCATAGGACCTACTTCACAAAGCGTCCAGAATACGGGAAAACACTTGGGATCAAAATTCAGTCCGTATTGCTGATAAACCGCCCGGGCGTACAGGTTCACGGATTCGGCCAGTCGCCGCATCCGGCTAACGAAAGCCAAGGGTCCCAGTTGTGAAATGATATCCATATTTAATAAATTACGTAATTACTTACGCAATTTATTACAGGAATGCGATTGAATCCAAATTATAGCGTACAAAAGGTATTTATATCAGGCGTTAACCCAAGGTTATTTACGGTTAAACTTCTTGGGAGTTTGTTTTAGTTAACGTGAGCTATGCGGAGTTTTTGATTAGATTCTTTTTTACTGACTCTTTAAAACATTGTGGGCATTTAATTTCGCTAGTTTCATATGCTATGCGATATGCGTCAAGCCCGGTAGGCTCAGCCTACCCATTAAAAAAGTCCGTAGCGGATGCTACGGACAACTCGCCCGGTCAATCTTATCGGTTTTCTAAAGTGACGCCCCTCGGAAAGCTGGCATTGGGTGAATACAGGTTTGGGGACCTGCATCTGTATAATTACCACACCCTAACCCCGAAGGAATTCAACCTGAATAACCCGTGTGCAATGCAGGGTATTCTTGCTCCCCTATTAAACATCAAACCACTTCAAACACAATTCTTCAAACCTTCACTTCAACACTTCCAGATCATTCAGCTCCGGACCACCGCCGTGATTAGCCGAACCTGCTCCGATGTAAATTTTTCCTTTATAAACCACCGCCTGCGTCGCATGACGTCCTTTTTTTAGCGTAGGTCCTTTCGTCCAGGTATTGGTTTTGGGGTCCAGAATTTCGGCTTCGTTGTGAGCCAGTAACTGCGGACTTTCGCCGCCGATCACCCAAACCTTGCCCTGGTGCGTTACGGCCGTACCACCCGCCCGTTGCGTGGGAATGTTGGAGGTAGCGGGTAGGGTCTCCCACGTGCCTTTTTTGAAATCGTATACATCCACTTCGGCAATGGTTGTTTCCAGGACCTTGTTAATCCGGGCCGTGGAGTTCCGACCGCCCGCCAAATACATTTTGTCTCCCACGACCGCCGCCGCAATGTGGTCGCGGGTACGGGGGGCATCGGCGAGTTTTTTCCAGGTATCCGTCTTCGGATCGTACTCATCCAGCCAGGCTACATGTCCGTCGTAATGCCCATCAATGATGCCGCAGCTCATGTAGATTTTATTTCGGTATACCACCACGCCCGTCGAACCCCGTAGCCGATCCTTGGGAATCGACGGGCCTTTTCGCCATTCCCCTTTCGCAGGGTTATAGATATAGATGTTGGGGATGGGCGTCTCGTGCGGAAATTTTCCTTCAAAGGCTCCCATCACGTAGATTTCACCGTTGTAGGTGATCGCCTGAAAATGATGCATCTCCAGAGGTGGCGACGGCAGGCGTTGCCAGATTAGCGTATTTAGGTTAAGGGCCTCCAAGGGTCGCGTCCCGCGGCCACCGATGGCGTACAAACTATCTCCCACCAGCGTTGCCGCACTTTCGTGACGCGTTGCACACGTATTTTGCGTGGGTACGGACTGCCATTCCTGAGCCTGAGCCGCTAGTCCTAGCAGGATCAAAGCTCCACTGTATAGCATTTTCATAGGTAGATCCATGAAGAGTGTGAACCGAAAAGACTACAAACGCCGAATCTTAATGTCCCGCAACCAGACTTTTTGCCCGTGGTGCTGAAACATGAGTAGTCCATCCGTAGAGGTGGCAAACTTGGGATTGCTCGAAAACTTGCTATTCCGGATCAACTCCTGTAAATCCTTCGAACCAATTTCGTACGTCACCACTTTTTCACCATTCAGCCAGTGCTCCACGTGATTTTTATTGACAATAAGCCGGGCATCGTTATACGTTCCTACGGGCCGAAGCTTTTTGTTCGTAGGCGTAATCAGATCATACAGAGAACCCGCCGAGCGTTTGGGCTCTTTATCGTTGAAATTGATGTCGTCAAGAATCTGCATTTCGAAATTGTCCAGCCAGTTCGGACTGTTGCCGTTCCCGGCCTGACTGGCGGCATCTTCTTTCATGTAATAAAAAACGCCGCTGTTACCCGCTTCCGACACTTTCCATTGAAAAGCCAGCTCGAAATCCTTGAATGATTCTTTGGTCACCAGATCAATGTTCGGTACGCCCGTTTGCGTTACCAGGGCCCCTTCTTCCACTTTCCAGGCATCCGTTGGGAAGGTTTTCATCCGGTATCCCCGCAGAGCCGCGGTTGATTTGCCATCGAACAAATAGATCCAGGTGGGCTTAGGTTTAGAAGCCGTGAATACTGCCAACGTCAGGAGGCTAAGGATTACTTTTTTCATGCGTTAAAACTGGGTTTAGAGTATGATTCAAAGGTACTCGCTTCTAGGATTCTTCGTTCAAGATTTGCTGAAAAGTCTGGGCGTCTTCGACCATGTGTCTATTATTGAAAAAGACATAGGCCGGTCCTTCTTCGGGCAGCAATTCCTTCAGCTCCCGTAGTTCCTGCTCCTCGTACTGGTACCGCCAGCCCTCCCGCCCGTGCAAGCGAAAGTACGTGGTTTCGGGCGTTGTTGTCTGTTGAACAAAAGGATCAACCACGTGCCAGAGGTGCAGGTCTTCACACAGTCCTTCCACCACATCCCATTCCCAATCGCCCCGGGGTTCCCAGGCCAGATGTAGCGTACCCCGATCGAGTTCTGAAAAAAAACGTTGCAGTTGATGCACGTTTTCCGGCGTTTGCCGAAAACTAGCCGGACATTGAAACAGCACCACGCGAGCCCCCAGGGCCTCCGCACAGGCACGGGTCGTTTGCCAAGCCTCTTCGACAATGGCCGTAGCACGGAAGGCACCCGCCTCTTGTTTTTCCTGATCCGTGAGTTTTCGTTTGAGTCGTTTGTAGGTCGGACTTTTTGCTTCGTGCGTAATGAGCTGCCAGGCTTTCAGCGTAAACTCGAAAGGGGCGGGTACTTCCTGCCGCCAGCGTTCGAGCGTACGCAGCTGCGGAGGCTGATAAAACGTATGTTGAACTTCCACACAGGAAAGTTTCTGAACGTATTCGGTTTGGGTGCCGTTAAAACCGCAGGTACCCACGTGAACGTTTTTCATAATCATTCATACAGTCAACGTATAGGGTAGTAACGAAAAACCTTCCATTCGGTTTAATTCAGTTTTACCGGCTGGTAACAAAAAAATAATTTGGCACGTAAGCCGAGTGTTCGCCAGTTTTGTAGGTATTCTTTCGTTACCAGCGTTCGAAAATTCGTTTCCCCATTTTACCTGCCTGATTCATCCATGGATTCCAGAAGAGATTTTCTAAAAAAAGCAGCGTTATTATCCAGTGCAGCCGGACTGGCGGGTTTACTGCCCGCTTCCATTCAGAAAGCTTTTGCCATCGATCCCGAAGCCGGTACTACGTTTCTGGATGCCGAGCACGTGGTGATTCTCATGCAGGAAAACCGTTCGTTTGACCATACGTACGGTACGCTTCAAGGCGTACGGGGTTTCAACGATCCACGGGCGATGGAGCAGCCCAATCGTAAAAAAGTTTGGTTTCAAACCAATGCGAAGGGGGAAACGTACGCTCCGTTCCGGCTGAACATTAAAGATACCAAGGCTACCTGGATGAGCTCGCTGCCACATTCCTGGGAAAATCAGGTGGATGCGTTTCATGGCGGTCGCATGGATGGTTGGCTGGAAGCTAAGAAATCCGGACACAAGGATTACGCCGATATGCCCCTTACGCTCGGCTACTACAACCGCGAGGATTTACCCTTTTATTACGCGCTGGCCGATGCCTTTACGGTTTGTGATCAAAATTTCTGTTCGTCGCTGACGGGTACTACGCCCAATCGCTTGTACCTCTGGACGGGTACCCTCCGCGACCCTCGCAACCCGAAAGCTCAGGCCAATGTTCGGAACGAAAACGTTGATTACGAGGATGAAGTAAGCTGGAAAACCTTTCCCGAACGACTGGAGGAAGAAGGAATCTCCTGGAAAGTGTACCAGAATGAGATTAGCCTTTCGACGGGGCTAGAGGGCGAGGAAGATAGCTGGCTGGCCAATTTCACCGACAATCCGCTGGAGTGGTTTTCGCAATTCCGCGTACGTTTTCATCCGGCCTACCGCACCTATATTCAAAAACAGGTGACGGTTTTACCGGAGAAAATAAAGACGCTGGAAGAAAGTCTGCGTAAACTGGGAACGAGCGATCCTAGCTACGAAAAGACAAAACGTACGCTGGATTCCTATAAAAAAAGGCTGCAAACGTTTCAGTCTGACCTGAAACAGTATACGCCCGAGGCCTTTGCCAAGCTTTCGGCCAAAGATAAAAGTCTGCATCAGCGAGCGTATACCACAAATGTTAACGATCCGGACTATCACCAACTGACCACGCTGAGCTACGAGGAAGCAGGGCAGCAACGTAGTGTCCGCGTCCCGAAGGGTGATGTTCTGCACCAGTTTCGCAGCGATGTCAAGAACAAAACGCTGCCGACGGTTTCCTGGGTAGTGGCTCCTGAAAACTTCTCGGATCACCCGAGTGCTCCCTGGTACGGGGCCTGGTACCTTTCGGAAATGCTCGACATTCTCACGCAGGACCCGGAAGTCTGGAAGAAAACCATTTTTATACTGGCGTACGATGAAAACGACGGTTACTTTGATCACGTACCACCCTTCATTCCCGCCCATCCCGATCAGCCCGAAAGTGGCCGGACGAGTGCGGGTATCGACACCCGACTGGAATTCGTGACAGCCGAGCAGGAAGCTTCCCGCAAGGAGCACGGCCGGACGGGCCCGATTGGCCTGGGTTTCCGCGTACCCCTGGTGATTGCTTCGCCCTGGAGCCGGGGCGGTTACGTGTGTTCGGAGGTATTCGATCATACGTCCGTCGTACAGTTCCTGGAAAAATTTGTGAGTCATAAACACGGTAAAACGCTTAGGGAAACAAACATCAGCGACTGGCGACGGACCGTATGCGGGGATCTGACCTCGGCCTTTCG
This sequence comes from Siphonobacter sp., assembly GCF_048595215.1. Taxonomy (NCBI): domain Bacteria; kingdom Pseudomonadati; phylum Bacteroidota; class Cytophagia; order Cytophagales; family Cytophagaceae; genus Siphonobacter; species Siphonobacter sp. Next base: position 16,853 of record NZ_JBMDWJ010000061.1, on the reverse strand, counting down.
TCCGTACGCGGGAGAAAAAATGACGCTTCCGACCTTCGTATCCCGCGATCCCTTCGTTCAATCCATTCATCAGGCTCAGTTCAAGCCACTGCCGACGGGTTACAAAGCCTTATCTACGGAAGACCTTCGTCAACCCGCTACCGTCTTACCCCAGCAGGAAAAAGGGATACGCCCTTCGTGTGCCCTGCCCTACGAGCTTTACGCCGATGTAGTGCCTTCGAAGCAGGGCCTTCAGCTCGTTGTTTCGGCGAAAAACGAATTGAAAGGATCTACGGGTGCTCCTTTTCAGGTGCATGAACAAAGCGGAGGTGCTTTGAAAATCCGCTCGTACACGGTAGCGGCGGGTGATACCTTGCGGGATTCCTTTCCGACTACGGCTCAGCTCAAAGTATATGGTCCGAACGGTTTCTACCGGGAATTCAGCGGGGAATCAATTCAGGTTTCCTGTGACTATCAACGAAACCGACAGAAGCAGTATACGGGCCAACTCGTGCTACGTATTCAAAATCTCAACTCTACGGAAGATTGCCCTGTAAGCATTACCGATGAGTCGTACGGAAATCAGGCTATTTCGAAAACACTGGCCCGGGCCGGACAACCGGGTGATCGAACGGAACTGGTGATTGATTTACGGAAAAGTCATCAGTGGTATGATCTCAGCGTAAAAGGGGGTGATTCGGTGTATCGGTACGCGGGCCGGGTAGAAACGGGGAAGGCGGGGTATACGGATCCTTTGCTGGGTTAACAGGCATTATGACATGAATTCAGCGAACGGAAGCAACGGATGCAGGTTTCCATTTTCCCCGCATTTCATAGGGGGAAAATTACATGAAACCCCTTTGGAGTTACGTGGCCATACAGAGAAACACATAGAGGAAACCAGCCAATAGAGTAAAGCGATTTCTCCGTACCTTCGGATTTTACACCTGCTCGAATGATGGAATCAATCGGACGCCGCATTACTGCTGCCCCTGAACTGGCCGACCTGATCGGTCATTACTACGAAATTCAGACGCCATCGGGGTTTGATCCGCAGGTCTATCATCTGTCTCCGTCGCTGGAAATGATGCTGGCGTTCAATTTCGGTCCACCGATACGATTTTCGTTTGGGAACCAGCTGGATCGATCCATTCAGAAAATTTTTATTCTGGGTCCGTTACGTCATATGCTGACGTATGAGTTGAGGGCCAACGCCGATCTTCTAATTATTAATTTTACCCATAACGGTTTTTATCGGCTCCTGGCTCAATCGATGCAAAACCTGAATCTGGAAGAATGGTCTGAATCAAAGCTTCTGGCCCAAACCCAGCAACTCGAAGAGCTTTGGCAGAACCTGGCTTCGTTTCCCGATACTCACCAGCGGATTGAATACCTTAATTCTTACCTCATTTCACGCCTGGCTCCCGACGAAGCTGAAGCGGTGCCTTTACTCACGCACGCAGCGGCTTTTCATTCGCCCGTGGTAAGTCCGGTAAAAATCATCGCCGCAGAAACGAACCGCACTGAGCGTACCGTACAGTTACGCTTCAAAAAATACGTGGGTTATTCGCCGAAAGAACTGCTGCGGTTTCTTCGTTTTAAGGAAGTCCTGCATACGCTGACGAATCGCTCAGAGGCATCCGTCAACTGGTTTGAATTGATTGAACAGTACGGCTATCACGATCAAAGTCATCTCATCAAAGATTTCCAGTACTACACAGGCGTTTCGCCCCGGCAATTTCTGAAACTCAGCGATGCGTTTTGTAGCAGTAGGGATTAGAGGCTGTTTATTGGCCAAGCCTGGATTCCTGCACCCGTTCCCCTCTCTTCAAGCATACCTCCTAATCCTGAAGGAGTTTACTGATTAGACCCGTATGCCCTGCGGGGAAACGACACACTCATTACCTCCTGTCGCGATGCTTCCAACAGAATGAACGCAATAAAAAAGGCTCCAACCCTTGCGGAATTGAAGCCTTTCGATCGTAAAAACGGTGTTTAGTATAATTGATTAAATAACCATTTGAAAGTTCCGTGCGACTGAGCCCGGAACGTAATTTCGGGTCCGAAGGCGTACAGTTTTCCTTGGCCCACTTTGGCTTCAAACGCGGCTACGCCATCCTGTAGATAGGCTTCTCCCCAGGCCCAGCCACTGCGTAAAGGTTTATTGTTGGGGAACCACGCGAGTGGCGTCAAATGACCTTTGGCGACCGCTTCCGAACTCAGATGAAAAACGGGGCTATTGTCAAAATACACATCGGCCTGACCGGGCAATCCCCAGCTGGCTTTCGCTGAAGAATCGACACTGACCCGCAGAATACTGCCGGGTACGTAGTACTTGCCACTGGGTAATTCACGTTCCTCACCCGTAGCGGTCAACTCGGACAAGGCACTGCGTACCGGTAACCCGAGGTGATACGCCAGGTTCGTGCTCGAACCAATCGTGACTACTTTTCCGCCTGCTTCGAGGAACGCTTTCAGTGGAGCGATGGATTGATTAGCCGTAATCCGTCCCATGGTAGGATGAAACTCGGAGGGAATCTCCTCTTCTTTCGTTTCCGTTCGGAAAGCGGCGTAGGGATCATTATCCGCTCCGCGATACACTGGAATGGCTCGCGTGACGAATACGATCACGTCATACTTGTTCTTCAAATTACCCGCGTCTATCTCCTTCGAATAAACGACGTTACAGGGAAAATGATACTGCTCCATCAACCAGCGTACCCAGCCCGAGGGCATCGAGCCGCCGTACGTATCCCACAAGGCAACGCGTAGGGGTTTTACTTTTTCCATCGCCTGCGTCGGTTTTTTGGAAAGCCCCGTCACTCGCAGTCCAGCACTTTGAGCAACCTGATCCAGCGTCGCCTTGGCTTTGGCACTGGCGGGTACGTAAAAATTGCCCATCTCCGATCCTTGTGTAATTCGGAACACCTCCACACCCGCTTTCTGAAGATCATTCACGGCCAGGAACGCGTCATTCATTTTCGTACTCAGCACATACCCCCCGGAACCCGCGGCTACTTTGGCGGGAATCGTTTGTAATTCTCCGTAGGGTAGGCGTTGGAACGGTCCGTCGAAACCTTCCAGCATGCGGTCAAACGTGACGCCCATCTGATACGCCAGCGTCCATCCGGCGGCATCGTACGGACGAATCGGAGGGCCACCGGGATACTGGAAGTCATTGGGGTAGTTTTGGGGTTCAAACATGTCAATGATGTGCGGGCGGAAGGCCTGAGCCGTTTTCACAATGAACGAACCCGCTGGATACTTTTTCCCGGCAATGGTGAAATCTGTCGTTGCTTTTTCTACCCCAATGCCGGTACGGATGAGGGCATTGACGAATTTGGTTGCCGTAGCAAAATCGGCCTGGTTGGCAGGAATGATGTATCCCCGCGGATCGCGTAAGAGCGGATCCCGCATGACGCTTTCATAAAACTTAAGTGGCATACCCGCACTCCGCGACCCCCAACCCATAGGATCTGCGGCAGCGGCCGCTACGCCGCCCCCGCGAGCCCCACGGGTTTTGGCCTGATCGGCTTGGTAGGCCGTATTAATCGCTTCAATACGTTTAGGGTACGGCGTCCAGTAATCGGAGCTGCCCCGCTCGATGGAGTTTTTACCCATCGAATAAATGTTATACAGCAGATGATCGCTGTTGCGGGCGGCGTAATCCAGCACGGCGAAGTTCAGCGAAACCGAATAGTCGATGGATTGCTTAAAATGCCACTTTTGTGGTGTAACGGGATTAGGCGTATTGTTATTGGGAATCAGTCGGCTAGGTACTAGCGGTACCTCTTCGGGCGTTGGGCCGCCGATGATTTCCGTCAGCAAACCAATCATGTTGTGGAAGTGGGTCGTCGTCCGTAATCCACCGTTGTACCAGGTTGAAAAGCTTGATCCATTCAGACGGGTGAAGCCGGGCTTTTTCTCGGCGTTCAGGCGGTTGTACATCGCCGCACCCAGGGCGTCAATACCCGTTACCATCATCGGATCAAAGACGTAGTTGAAGGGATCGCGGTACGGTGGACCCGCTAAAACCGACCCCGCCGGCCCCCGCTGGTGGTGGTTGTACATGATTTGCGGAATCCACTCTACGAATAACTGCCGACCCACGTTTTGCGATTCTTTCATGTTGAGCATGAAATAATCGCGGTTGTTGTCGTGACCGATGTACTTATGGTACAGCCGGGGAATGGTTTCCATTTTGCGTTTTGTTGGATCTTTTTCCCGCATGTACCAATTGGCCACCAGTTCTTGTCCGTCGGGATTGATGTGCGTAAAGAGAATCACCACATTATCCAGAATTCGCTTGGTTTCGGCATCGGTACGCGTCGTGACCTGATACAATGTTTCGATGAGCTGATGCGTAGCGACCATTTCCGTCGAGTGAATACCGCCGTCGATCCAAACAATGGCCTTTCCTTCCGCGGCCATCGCCCGGGCCTGCTCCTCACTCAGTCCTTCGGCACGAGCCATTTTGGTGGAGATTTCCTTGTACCGATCCAGCTTTTTATGGTTGTCCGCGGACGTTACAATCATCATGATCTGATCGCGGCCTTCTTCAGTCTTGCCAATAACCTGTAGCTTCACCAGATTGGGTACGGCCTGAGCCACTTTCTTGAAATACGCCTCTGTTTGCGTGTAATTGGCCAGGTGATAATCGTCGCCAATGGCAAAACCAAAATGTTCTTTAGGCGTCGGCACCTGAGCCCTGCTCACGTGCACGCTTACGCAAACCAAAATGAAAATCAGACGTTTAAACATAGGCTAGTGATCAATTAGATGCGTTGATTGTTTAGCGTTTGGTACAAGCTTTGAAGAATAGGTACTTATTTACTGGTTTTTGAAGCGTACACCGATCCGGCAGTCACAGGGTTCCCCCCGGGATTCGTCGCAGGCATTGTCCTGAAACTGGACGATGCGTTTTCCATTCTGCATCGTCAGGATGAATTTGAAGAGAAAATAATCATTAACGGCCACCTTACTCAGGTCGGTGTTGGTGATCTGAGCCAGTTGCGTCGGAGTGAAGCGGTAGGTCTTGGGAAACTGCGTAACCGATTCGTACAAAATATCCGTTTTGGCCACCGTACTCGGTAAGGGAAACTGCCGTTCCGTGGGCTGTACCCCGGCCAGGGATAGCGTAATGGGATACGCCGGCGGACTCGATTCCCGCTTGTTATAGCTCACGTATACATCAATGGACTGTACCGGGCTATCCCCAATGTTATTCGCATCCAGGGTCCATTCGAATACTTGACTGGTAGCGAAGTTGGGATCTTTCAGGTTGAAAAAGGAAACCTTGGCCGTCTGCACCGTCGGCAAAGCGGAGGTTTGCAGATTCAGCGTAGCCTTGGGCGTGGCCGTAGTCGTATAGTTTTCCCAATCGTAATCGACGGTTTTGCAGGAAGCCAAAGCCGCGAGCGTCGTCAGGATTGCGTAAATCAGGTATTTGTTCATAGAATATGTTTTCATCAAATGCCGTTTATTACTGGAGTTTAAACGTTTCAGCGGTTTATAAAAGCGTCAAATGAAGGGTCGTTAGGGGTTTGCTTCGTTTTCTAAATAGGTCCTTGTAAATAGATCGGGACTTGTTCTTGAGCGACGGCTGACTAGTAGCCCCTAAGCATTCCATGCGGACCAAAAGATCAACCTATTATATGATCAGCTTATTTTAGCCCAATAAGCCTTTCAAACCCTACTTATCCCAAAACACCGGCGTTAGCTGCTGAGCCCGTTGCACGGCATCCCGATTGGCGATCACCGAAGCATTGGAGGTCATTTCTGTTTCGGAATAGTAGAAGCGGAAGGGGAACGTATCCAGGGGCGACACCAGATCTTCGAGTTGCGGTAGACCCGTCCGGCGGTAATCGTTGTAGGCTTCAACACCGTTGCCGTACAGGGCAATCCATTTTTGCATCATCAGTAATTGCATCTTGCCTGCGGCATCAGCGGCATCGTACTGCTGACCCAAGCGGGTAATAAAGCCCGTGATGGTAGTGGCCGGAATGGCGTTTCCTTTATTACTGGCCGAAAGCGTACTGACGCTCGTGAGTTGAGCCGTTACGGCATCAAGCAACAGTTTGCGGGCATCTTCCCCCGTGTTGAGCGTTAAGGCCGCTTCCGCCCGGATGAAGTTGACCATGGCATTCGTAATCAGGGGCAGAATACCCGCTCCCGTTCCATCGCCCGACGTAAACAAGGCAATTCGGAAAGAATTAGCCGTGGTACCAGCACTGGCTCCTTCGTTGTTCAACAACTGATTCGCGGAAGTCAACGTGGCAATGGTCCCGTTGTCATACAAACCCGCGGCGGGATAAATGCCGGAAATAGCCCGCGTACTGTGGTCGGCGGGGGAAGCCGCACCGTCGCCCGGATACCGTCCGTAATACCCATCACCGTTGGTCGCATTTGCCAGACCAGCATTGGACCGCATCCGGAATACGTAATACCGCAGACGAGGATCATCCTGTTGTTTCAGGCGATTAATCAGCGTCATACTCATGTAGCCACTGCGACTGGTATTGTAGGAATTGATGTACCAGGGATGGCGGGAGTTGGGCGTCACGTTGCTACCATAGCGGAAGGTGAAATCATGAGCATTCTCCGTCATGAGCGGGACACCGCTGCTGAGTAGCGTCCGAATGCCCTGCTCGGCCCGGGCGGGGTCAACCAAACGAATCTGATTGAACATTTTCAGTTTCAGCGAGTAAGCCATGCGTTGCCAGCGTTCCTTCGAGCCCTGATAAAACAAATCAGCACTGCTCGTAACCGTAAAGCCTTTTTCCATGTCAGCCAGGGCTTCGTCAATCAGCGTGAAGAGGCTGTTGTAAATATCCTGTCCCTTGTCAAAAACCGGGTCAGTGTAGGTACCGCCTGCCTGCGTATAGGGAATGTCGCCCCATACGTCCACCATGATGCTGTAGAGATAGGCTTTCTGTAGTTTCGCAATGCTGACGTAGCCCCACTGCTGCTGCTCAGTACCGGTTTTAATGATCGTTTCCAGATCGGGAATGGCCCCGGTGTAGAACCCGGACCAGGACGAAGAAAAAGTACCTCCCGACTGATCCCAGCGGTTCAGGTTTCCTGAACCCCAGTGCTGAACCACGGCCGATCCTCCACTGTTAATGCCCGTAAAATTACCCGCAATCGATACCTGCGTACCCGATAGTAATAAACTCAGGTTTGGTTCCGTCGGGTTATTAGGGTCGCCATTAATGTCAACAAATTTCTTGCAGGCACTCGTCGTGAGGATCAATACAAAAGCGACTAAAAACGAGATAGGACGATGCGTTCCGTTCATGATACCTGTGGTTTGCATTACGTTAAAAACTGGCTCTCAGGTTGACCCCGAACCGGCGGGTGGTGGGTACGCCGAGTGAATCGAAACCCGCGTTATTGGCCGCTCCCGTACTTACTTCCGGATCGTAATTCATGTACTTCGGGGTGTTGGGAGCTTTATACCAGAGGTTTCGGCCGCTCAGGGAAATGGATACGGAACCAAAGGGCGTTTTTTGCAGGATATTGGAGGGCAGCTGATAGCCCAGCGACAGCTCCCGCAACCGAAATACGGTCGCGTCGAACACGTAGCCCTCGCCAATTCCTCCCGGACCGTAGCCACCACTGAAGAAGTAGTCGATGACCGTCAGGGCCGTATTGTTTGGAATTTTGTTGCCGCTTTCATCCAGGATGGGCTCCAGCGTATTCACGTTGCCCAGTACACCCGGTCCGACCCAAAGCGTTTCGCGGTTTTCCGTATCGCGGGTTACGCCCCGCGACAGAGCATTTCCGATGTTGGTCGAGTAAATCGCTCCACCCTGTTTCCAGTCAAAGAGTACGTCAAACGTGATGCGTTTGTAGGAAAAGCTGTTGTTTAGGCCCACAATGAATTTGGGATTGGGATTACCAATGGGTCCGCTCGTAGCGGCTGCAATGGGCTTAGCCGTCTGCGGATTCACCAGAATGTTACCCTCGCTATCGCGGGCGTATCGACTGCCATAAATCTGCCCGTAGGGTTGTCCGGCAATGTGGATATTATTGCCGTACACCAACTGAGCAAAGCCCCCCAGATCATCCACATTATTCCGGTTACGGGTGAAGTTGGCATTGATATTCCAGCGGAAACCCGAAGCCAGCGATACGGGCGTTGCACTAATTCCCAGCTCAATTCCTTTGTTGGAGGTTTGCCCAAGATTAATGATGCGATCCGTGAAGCCCGTCGATGGAGCTGACTTTACGGTAAAAATCTGCGAGGTACTGCGTTTGTGGTAGTACGTCAGATCAATGGAAAGGCGGTTGTTAAAGAACTGTAGCTCGGTACCGGCTTCAAATTCCGTGATGAACTCCGGCTTCAACCGGGCGTTGGATAACACGTCGCCCAGCGTCATGGTACTCACATTGGATTGGACCGGATTAGAAAAGGGAGCGTCCAGATCCCCCGCACTCGCGTTGGCGTTAAACACGTTCACGGTTTGATACGGCTGGGCTTCATTTCCCACCTGCGTATAGCCCACACGAACTTTACCGAAATTCAGGATGGGGCTATTGAGACCGAAGGCTTCCGTAAAGATGAACGAACCGTTTACGCCTCCGTACAGGTAGCTGCGGTTTTCCGGTGGAAGCGTGGAAGATACATCATTCCGTCCCACAATATTGAGCGAAGCAAAACTCTTGTAATCCAGCGTAATATCCGTAAAGAACGCGTAAAACCGCTGTCGGATCATCGCCCGGTTATTGGGCAGGCTTCCCAGGGTAATCGTCGAGGTATTGTTGATATTATTGATCCCAGCCGTGATAATATTGGTACCGACAAAGGCCGAGCGGTCGGTCATCCGCTGGTTGATGTTATTGCCGAAAATGGCCCGCAGTGAAAAATCCTGCTTAATGGTTTTCGTGATCGTCACCAGCAAGGTATTGTCCAATTCCTGCCGGTAGATATTATCCGTATTGATGGTACCGTTGGCGTATACTGACGAGCCCTTGCCCAGTACACTCACCCGGCGATCCGTGTAGGCGTTGAAACCCGCCGTATTCTGAATGTTCAGCCAGCTTAAGGGGTCAAAACCGAGTACAAAGTTTCCGTAATACCGGTCCACGTTACTAGTCGCTGGACTGTGTCGGATGGACCAGTAGGGATTGTCAACCCCCGCGTAATCGTACACATTCGCTCCGGTGTTGGGATTTTCGTAGGGGTAACCCGTCAGATCGTAACTCGTGGGCAAATAATACATCGTGCTCATAATGGAACCGCTCCCCCCGATTGGAGGCGATTTCTGATCCGTCATGACGTAATTGATGGTTCCACGCACGTAAAATTTGTTATCCAGCCGGGCATTTCCACCAACGTTGATGGACGTACGGGCAATCTCATTACCCGGAACAATACCCTGGTTGGTCGTACGGCTCAGGCCCACCGTAAAGTTTCCTTTTTCGCTACCACTATTCACCGTCAACGCATTTTCGTAAACGGAGCCGGTGCGAAAGAAATCCCGCTGGTTTTTTCCGGCGTACGAGCGATACGGTACCTGCACGGGCGTAACGCCATCGGCTTCATAGAACTGCGGAAAATCGGCGGCTGAAAAACCAGCCCGGGCCAGTGGATGCGGAATCGTCGCCCGCGTACTGTAGGCCGAACCCGAGGAACCATACACGGCACTTCGGTAATCGCCGTTGGTTCCCTGCCCGTACAATTGCTGATACTCGGGCAATCCGGCGATCGTTTCGGCGGAATAAGAGGTGTTGTACGTGATTTCTGTACCCTTCCGGCTCTTCTTCGCCGAAGCTTTCGTGGTAATGATGATGGCCCCGTTCGCCGCCCGCGATCCGTAGAGGGCCGCCGCGGCGGCTCCTTTCAGTACGGTCATACTCTGGATGTTGTTGGGGTCAATGTCGAAGGCCCGACTGGCCGTACTCTGGTTGCTCTGCGTTTGGTTGTTGCCGGTTACCGGGGCAAACGTCGAATTATCGAAGGGTACCCCATCGACGACGTACAGCGGCTGGTTATTATTTCCCAGCGACGAATTTCCCCGAATCGTAATGTTCGTGGCTCCGCCCGCCACACCGCCCCCACCCTGGACGTTGACCCCGGCTACTTTTCCGGCTAGGGCCCGTACGGGATCAGGTTCGTTTTTCTGGGCTAAATCGGTCGTACTGAGCGTACTGACTGAGTAGCCTAAGGCGTTGGCCTTCCGTTCGATACCAGCGGCCGTCACCACTACTTCCGTCAATTGTTTGGTCTCATTTTCCAGGATAACGTCAATAGTGGTTTTGCCCGCTACGGCAATTTCCTGACTCGTGTAGCCAATGAACGAAAACACCAGAACGCTGGTCTCGCTGGGAGCCGTAATCAGGTATTCGCCCTGGGCATTCGTTACGGCTCCGATGCCCGTTCCTTTCACTCGCACGTTTACGCCGGGCAGTTCACTACCGTCTTTGGCCGTAACTTTCCCTTTTACTTTAATTTCTGCTTTCGAAGTTTTTTTAGACTCCACCGATTCCCGAATCCGCTCGGAAATGATATAGGTCTCGCCAATTTTTTCATACGTCAGGTTTAGGGGTGAGAGTACCTGCTGCAGATTTTCCTCTAGACTACGTTTGCCAGTACCAACGGTTGCCTGTATACGTTTATCCTGCACCAGCTTCTTCTGATAGGCAAACTGTACCCGGTACTTCTTTTCCAGTTGCTGAAAAACTTCCGTTAGCCCTTTCGTAGCCGGGGTGGCGGGCCGGGGCCGCTCTTCCCTTTCGGCCTCCGCTCGGGCAAAGTACGCCGGGGTTTGTCCCGCAGCCGAACAAACGATCCCGGTTATCAGTAATCCGACTAATCCGCTGCTCTTCCTTCGTAGTAGTAATCCCATAGGTAGCCAATGGTTTGCGAAATGAGAATGGTCGTACTTCAGCGGTAAGACAACCATACCCCAGGGCTAAGGTCCCCCTGCCATTAAAGATTTTTCATTTTATTTAATAGGTTATACTCTTTGTTTATATATTACAAATTTTGACAAAATCCAAAAAGGCAAAATATTATTTCGAAAGGCCGTTTTTAGCCAGTACAGAAAAAGGCCGTTGCAGCGTAGTACTGCAACGGCCTTTTCGATCCCTAGACGTTTTTTACTCAGCCGGAACGGCCATCCCACTGGCTTCGCGAATGGTTACTAATCCTTTTCGCTGCACAATCTCTACATCGAGGGTACGAGCCAGAATTTTCAGAACCTGTCCCAGATCCTTTTGCGAAAGTTTGCCGGTGAATTTAAGATGATCGAGATGATCCTGAATCACAACGTGGATGTCGTAATACGCTTCTAGTACACGGGCAATTTCGATAAGCGTAGCATCGTCAAACACGAACAGTTCATTTTTCCAGGCCAGCCATACGTCCCCTTTCGCGGACTGAACGGTAAGGTGTTGCTGTTCATAGGTGGCTAATTGTCCGGGGGAAAGTTCGGCGACTTGCTGTTCTTTCTTGAGGGTCACTTTTCCTTCTTCGAGAAACACGCGGGTACTGCCCTTTTGCGTGCGTACATTGAATTGCGTGCCTTTTACCTCTACCGTCAGTTGATCGGGCGTTCGGACAATGAACCGGGGATGTTTTTTATTCTTGGCCACCTGAAAATACGCTTCTCCGGTCTGCATTTGCACTTCACGAGTATCACCCTGCCAGGGATCAGCGTACCGCAAGCTACTGTTTCGATTCAACCAGATCACTGAGCCATCCGACAGACTGACTTTCCGAATGCCTTGATTCTGCGTACGTACCTGCGTGTAATGGGTGGGTACGGACGAGCGAAAGTACGGGCGGGCGTAGAAGACTCCCCCACTGACCAGGGCCAGCGTAAGACAGGCGGCCCAAAGTGTTTTTACTCGCGTGGGTTTCGGACGGAAGGTAACGGCCTCGCTGGCTTCGATCTGCTGTTCGAGGTATTCATCCAGCACCTGTTCCAGTTCACCTTGTTTATAAAGTTCAATGAAGGTTTCCAGTTCCGGCAAACTGGCTTTCGACTGGATGTATCGCTCAACGAGCTTCTGGCGTAAGACCTTGTTTTCTTCCATGAATAAGCAATAAGAGGGTTGATCTCCGCTTCGGAGGTTGAGGTTGCGGGGGTAAGACAAGTGAGAGCACCCGGAAGGTCCCCTTACCCGTTAAAATAATTGGGATACCGTTCCTTTTTATCCTTCGAAAAGAACCGTTGCCAGCACGCTGAATGTGATGCCCAGGTCTTTTTCGACGGCGATTTTCAGTACTTTCATCGAACGTACCATGTGTTTTTTGATGATGTTGCGGGAAACGCCCAGTTCAGCGGCGACTTCTTCGTAGGAAAGTCCCTGTTGACGGCACAGTTCAAAAACCCGCCGACTCTGATTCGGTAAGGTGGCTAGTACCGATTGAATAAACCGCTGGTATTCAATCGTCTGCCATTCATCATCTACGGATGATGAGGTTTGTTCATACGTTTTAACGAAGGAACTGAGATTTTTTTCTTCCGATAAGACTTTTTTCAGAACGTTGAGACTCAGGTTTTTACCAGCCGTCAGCAGATACGATTTGAAGGCACTGATTTCCGGTAGCCGACCCCGATCTTCCCAAATCCGGAGAAATACTTCCTGACAAATGTCTTTCGTTACATCCGACGATTTCACGATGGAATACACAAAACGGTACAGAAGCGGCCGGTAGCGGTCGTGCAATTCCGCAAAGGCATTTGCATGGCCTTCGGAGGCGAGCTGCAGCAGTACTTCTTCAGTCAGGAGACGCATAAGTAGAAGTATTGGTTAAGTAAGTCGTTGCAATCGGAACTAGACAACTGCCATAACCTAGATCCTTTGAAAAGGGACCAGGCTACGTTTGCTCGTACGTTTACACGGGAGCCGCCTACGCTGGGGAAGGATTTTCAACGGACTCCGGTAACGTAAAGAATTAAGGTACTGAATGCGTACAATGCCAAAGGAAAGCTGCGGCTCTTGCCTGAGGGGAAGAGCTAATTAAGCAAGGAATTCGTAGAAATCAAAGAATTATCCGAAACGATTTTAAGCGTAATTTTCTACTCTACCGGTCGTACCGAAGCAAATGCAAGCATGACGTTGATTCCTTCGGGCCGTTTTGCTTACACGGTTTTTCTCAGTATAACCGAATGATTAGGTAATAAAAATAGCCCAGAAGACTTGTTGGACGTCTTCTGGGCTGTGGAATGGTACTGTGATCAGGATTGCGGTGTATAGTCGATCATCCATTGAATGCCATAGGCGTCCGTTAGCATGCCAAAGATTGTACCCCAGGACGAAGGCTCCAGGGGTACGCTTACCTTCCCTCCCAGGGAAAGCCCCTCGAACAATCGCTGGGCTTCGGCCTGGCTGTCCGGCGTGAGCGTAAGGGAAATCTGATTACCCGGCATCAGGGTATGACACATGGAATCGAGTACATCCGTACCCATCAGAATGACGCCACCCTTGCCCAGCGGCAAGGCGATATGCATCAACTTATGCTGCTCATTTTCGGGGACATTTGTGGCTTCGGTCGTGTCTTTGAAGCGTATTAACGTCAGAAATTCGCCACCAAACACGCTTTGGTAAAAGCGAAAAGCTTCTTCGGTAGTACCGGGAAAGTTGAGATAGGGATGTGCCGTGAACATAAATAAGAAACGTTGAATAAGTAAAAGAATTTAATTCAGACTAATTGGGAAACGGAGCCGTGTATCGCCAAAGAACAGATCATCCAACGAGCAACGTTAATTTCTTTTCCCGAGCAGTTCTTGGGCAAAAGTAGCGTCTCCTTATCTAACGAGCGGGGGGTAAATCCGTCCATCTATAGGGTTGATTGCGACAGGTTTTTTCCCTAGTTTTACTCCTATGAAGCACATCTCTATTCTGGTGCCGCAAGGGGCTATTTTAGGAAGTCTGGAGGGCTCTCGCCAACTGTTAACGCAGGTGAACGCATTCGTAAAAATGCAGGGACAGCCGCCCCTGTTTAAGGTACAGCTGGTGGGTCTCTGCCGGGAAACACCCGTGAGTGGTGGCCTCTTTACCGTCCACGCCGATCACTTGCTGGAGGACATCACGCATACGGATCTCATCATCATACCGGCGGTAGATGGTAATATTGAAGAGGCTATAGAAAAGAATAAACGCTTCATTCCCTGGATTACGCAGCAGTATCAGCAGGGGGCGGAGGTGGCCAGTTTGTGTATGGGAGCGTTCATCCTGGCTTCGACGGGTTTGTTACGGGGGCGTAAGTGTGCTACCCACTGGATGGCGGCCAACGATTTCCGCCGCATGTTCCCGGATGTTGAGCTGTTAACCGAAAAAATTATTACGGACGAACAGGGCATTTACTCCAGCGGTGGGGCTTTTTCGTACCAAAACCTGATTTTACACCTGATCGAAAAGTACGCGGGTCGCGAACTGGCCATTCTTTCAGCCAAAGTTTTTGCGATTGAAATTGATCGGATCAGTCAGTCTTCATTCATGATGTTTCAGGGACAGAAAGATCACGAGGATACACTGGTACGCAAAGCTCAGGACTTTATCGAATCTAATTTTACGGAACGCATCACCGTCGAACAATTATCGGATCGGCTGGCCATCAACCGCCGCAGTCTGGAACGACGCTTCAAAAAGGCGACGGGGAATACGGTCAACGAATACATGCAGCGGGTCAAAATCGAAGCTGCCAAGAAGAGTTTTGAAGTGAGCCGTAAAAACATCAACGAAGTGATGTACGACGTAGGCTACTCGGATACGAAAGCCTTTCGGGTAATTTTCAAAAAGACCACCGGCATGACGCCTCTCGATTATCGAAACAAATACAACAAACAGGCGGCGGCTTTGTAAGTATAGCTACTTCGTTTTATTCGATACATTACTTAACCCATGCTTAACGTATCTGCTTTCACGAACTTTCGTTTTCAGTAGGCTGCCGTTAACGCACAGAAGTTGGGGTCTCTACTAAACAATAATGTCCGACAAGAAGCTCTTGTTGGACATTATTCAGACCTATAATCCAATACTTAGACTTTCAATTTTCCTTCGATCGAATCATCCAGGGTTTTACCTACCAGGGCTCCCACGGCTGTTTTCACCATAGCCACGGCATTCCCGTGTTTGTTGTCCCAGTAATAGCCTTCTTCAGCGGCTACCTGAATAACCGTAATCCGGGGATCGTCTTCTCCTTCGGTAAACCAGGCTTTTAAAATGGGATTCCAGAGTTCTTTGATTTTTTCCTTGTCCTTTGAAATCGTAGCCCGACCGTATACGCTCAGGAAATCAGAATGAGCGGAGCCTTGGAATAACAGGTGAACGTAGGGGTCTGCCTGAATATCCGCGTTTTTGTTACTATCGTCAGAGCTCAGGAACCAGAAGTTGCCCGATTCATCGACTTCCTGTACGGACATCGGGCGTACCTTCAGCGGTTGACCGCTCGTGATTCGCGTACAAAAATGACAGGTGCTGTTTTTTTCGGCTAGTTCGTTGATTTTCTTTCCGGCCTCGTTCCCTGCTAAATCTTCCTTGTTCTTTTCAGGTTGCTGTTGATTGATACTATCCATGATATTAGCGTTTTATCTGTTCGCCTAACCTTACAAAGACTGTTCCAGTCCTTTACCGAATGAATCGCCGGGTCAGGGAGAACTGATCCATAAGCCGGGCAATCAGATAACTTATGCCAAAAACCGAAAGGGCCATCCCCAGAATGTGTACTACCGGTGGCAATGAACCCAAGGCTCCCAAAAGGTCATACATGACATCCACAAAAATGAAATGACACAAGTACATCCCAAACGTCAGATAGGCCAGACGCGACCACCCGGCGGAAGGGCTGGCTTTTGCTTTCTGAACGAAGAGAAATACGGGAAACGTCATGAGGAAAACGTTGATACCGGCGAAATACCAAACAATTTCCAGATAGGCGTAATTGCCGGGAAACGATTGTTGCATGAGCACGTAGCCCCCAGCCGTACTGGCGTAGCCAACTAGAAACAGAGGAATACCTACAGCTAACGTTTGATTCCAGGTCCAGTTTAGTGGATACCTAACCAGATAGTACGCCAGCACCAGATACCCGATAAATCCCGAGAGGTAATAAAAAGTACCGTAATCGTTCCAGTCGCATACCCCTAGAATTCCCTTGTTGCCGTAATTGCCGGGATAGCCCAGTATCGGAGCCACCATTTTCACGTAAGGTAGAACCAGGGATATAGCCCAAACTTTCAATACCACCTCCACGTCTTTTTTAGTGGCCTGCTGTAGCCAAACGCTGAAAATCGGCATCACCAAATACAGCCCGATCAGCATGTAGAGATACCACAAGGGAATCGTGGCGAAGTTGAAATTGAAGACAAAGGTGTAGAGCTTGCGTAACGTAGCGGGCAACGTATGATCGGTCTTATCAATTGCCGGATTCATGGTTCCGGGGTTGATGAAGTTGAGATATACATAGAAAAGGATGGGCAGTACGAGCGACCAGAAGACCAGGGGTATCAGGATCCGTCCGATCCGTTTTTTGTAAAATTCGCTTACACTACTCGTTACGGGGAACAACAGAACGCCGCTTAGCATCACAAACAGCGGAACGCAGGGGCGGACCAGACTGCCGATGGCTACGCCCGTCAGGAAGGATTCGCGGTCGGCGTCAAACTTAGCGACAAAGGGATCACAACAGTGGGACAGAATCACTAAGAAACAGGCCAGTACCCGAAGCCGGTCTACCCAGCCAATGGTTTCTTTCATAGTTAGGTTTAGTAAGGGAGGTCATGCCGGGCGATACCCGCTTAAATGAAATGGAGCAGTCCGATTAAAGAGAAGACAAATTTGCTTGATGCATAGCAGTAGCTTACCCTTTTGCCATTCTGAAACAGGTTGCAAATTAAGGTAGGAAATCTCAATAAACCGGG
>NZ_JBMDWJ010000060.1:0-18198 GCF_048595215.1 Siphonobacter sp. | reverse complement strand
GGCTCGACAGGGCTTTCTGATGGCAGTGGCCGTGCAGCTTGATGAGACGTTTTTCGTACGTAAACTGATCGGACTTGATATTTTTCTTATCAAGTTCCTGCGATAAAAATTCATCGAAAATAAACGCCCGACTGGCTACTTCCTCGGCCTGAGCTTTCAATTCGGCGGGTACCAGTTCCAGATACTCATCCCGCAGGGTAAGAATCGCCGAAGGTTCCAGTCCAATAATGGGTGCTCCGTCCTTGATGACTTCGGCCAGCAGCGTTACGTTTTTAATCGCAATTTTCCGGGCTTCTTTCACCATCCCTTTCGAGAGGTACGTCCGTCCAGATTCCACGTGGTACGGAATCTCGATTTTATAGCCTAATCCGCTCAGCAGTAGAATGGCTTTCTTGCCTACTTCTACGTCATTGTAGTTGGTAAACTCATCGCAGAAGAACAGAATACGCTTGAACTTCACCCGGCCCGTCGTATTGAGTCGGAATTCGTGTTCGGCAAACCATTGCCGCAGCGTTTGAGCCGCGATGGTCGGCATGGAACGATCCGTAGCAAAGCCCATCACTTTCTTAATCGCCAGCGAGGGAAGTTTACTTTGCATGGCCCAGTTGTACAGGCGTGGCATCCGACTACCCATACGCGAGAGAGCCGTAAAGTTCCCCACCATCTTCGAGCGGAACGGTATGCCGTGGGCATCGTAGTAATGCTGGAGGAATTCGGCTTTCAGCTTGGAAACATCTACGCTACTCGGGCATTCGGATTTACAGCCCTTGCAACTCAGACACAAGTCCATCACATCCTTGATTTCCGGATGATCGAAGGGGTTTTTCTTCGTTGAATTCGTCAGAAATTCCCGTAATACGTTAGCCCGGCCCCGGGTCGTATCGCGTTCGCTGCGGGTAGCCATGAAGCTGGGGCACATCGTGCCGCCCGAGAGCTCGGTTTTGCGGCAATCGCCCGAACCCGAACATTTTTCCGTCAGCCGTAGAATATTTTCCTGAGCACTGAAATCGAAGTAGGTATTGATTTTGCGAACGGGCTTATCGGCTTCGTACCGCAGAAACTGATTCATGGGCGGCGTATCGACGATTTTTCCCGCGTTCAGTACCCCCATCGGATCGAAGAGGTGTTTGATCTGGCGGAAAAGGTCGTAAACTTCTTCCCCCATCATTTGCGGAATAAACTCGCCGCGTAAGCGTCCATCACCGTGTTCTCCCGAAAGCGAACCCCGGTATTTCTTCACTAGTTCGACGGTTTCGGCTAGTACTTGTCGGAATAAGGCCTGCCCTTCTGACGTTTTCAGGTTGATCATCGGCTCCACGTGCAGCTCCCCCGCTCCGGCGTGGGCGTAGTAGCTGGCGTGAAGGTTATGCCGCCGCAGCAGGGCTTCGAGTTCAGCGATGTACTCGGGGAGTTCCTCCGGAGCTACGGCACAATCTTCAATCAAATTCACGGGTTGGATATCGCCGGGTAAATTCCGAATTAGTCCTAATCCACCTTTTCGTACATCCCAGACCTGCTTGGTTTTTTCTCCGTAGATGACAGGTACCGCGTAGCCTAGCCCCCGGTTTTGCAGATCGCTTACGAACTGATCGACTTGCTGCTGAAGGGATTGCGGCGTTTCGGCCATGAACTCTACCATCAGAATGGCCGCGGGATCGCCTTCAATGAAAAAGCGATTTTTACTCTGTTCGGGATTGTCTTTGGTAAAATCCAGGATGTACCGATCCACCAGTTCCGACGCCATGGGTTGGTGTTGGAGAGCCACCAAGTTCGCCTGAAGGGATTCCTGAATGGACGTACAATGCACGCAGGCCACCGCTACTTCCGAGGGAGGTAAGGGTAGAAGGTTGATTTTAAGTTCGGTTGCTAACGCTAGTGTGCCTTCTGAACCAGCCAGTAAGGCACAAAGGTTAAAGTCGATGGCTCCACTCGTGAACGGTTCCTGCTCTAACAGGGCATCCAAGGCATAGCCGGTATTACGACGGGTGAGCGAACGTTTGGGAAAACGCTCGGCAATGTTTTGCTGATGCTGAGGGTTGGATAAGATTTCGTGAATACCCCGGTAAATATCCGATTCCAGCGACGTTTCGGTAGCTTCCCGTTTCAGATCATACCGCCAGGGCGTCAAGGCTTTGAATTCCGTTTCCGATCCATCCGATAGTAGTACTTTAGCCGCCAGCAAGTGATCACGGGTATTGCCCCAGACGATACTGTGCAAACCGCAGGAATTATTTCCCACCATGCCCCCAATCATCGCCCGGTTGGCCGTAGAGGTTTCCGGTCCGAACATCAGACCGTACGGAGCCAGTGCTTTATTTAGGTCATCCCGAATGACCCCGGGCTGTACGCGAGCCCAGCGTTCTTCGGTATTGATTTCCAGAATTTCCGTGAAGTACTTCGATAAATCCACGACAATCCCCGAACCCACGACCTGCCCCGCCAGCGAAGTACCCGCCGTACGCGGAATCAGTGTCGTTCCGTGGTTGCGGGCGAACGTCAGCAGGTTTTTTAAATCGGTAACGGATTTGGGAATGGCGACGGCCAGTGGTTTTTCCCGGTATACGGAGGCGTCAGTGGAATACAGGATTCGCTGGGCTTCGTGTACCGTTGACTTGGTATAATATAATTCCCCTTCAAAAGCTTGTTGTAACGCCCCGAAGCTGGAGGCTTCAATCGTCTCTGACATGGTTACTTCACTTAACTCCACGCCAGTCGGATCGCTCTCGGCGGAAGTGGCTGATAAAATTCATCCGTTTTAGGCAAAGTTACGCGTTGGGATACGAAGGGACTTTGCGAAATTGAAAAAAGTCAAAGGGGTCGTTTAGCCCCGCTCAAGATACTGCCGGACCAGCGTTTCCCATTCGCTTGACAAACTGCCGGTATACGTAGCCGCTCCCGCTCGTCGGTACCAGTAATTGGCATTCCAGGTGTCGCCTTCCTTGCGGTGCAGATAGGCGTGGAGGCGGTCGTAAGCCGGCGTACCCTCGGCGGATTGGGCAATGGTGTGGGCGGCTTCCCAATCCTCTTTCCCGTCGTACCACAGGCCTTCCAGAATAGGGTTTAACGAAGCGGGTGGCGTATCGTCCGTCAGTGAACGTTGAAATTCCTCGAATGTCATAAAGTATCTTAGATTTGTCGGCGTATGGCTGCAAGTTGGCTGCAAACCTACGCAAATACGGATTTTTTGTACGACAATAAACGATTTATGAAGATACAGACCGTTTCTGACTTTTCAGCGACTATCCAGGCTCTGATTATTCCGGTACAGCTCGACACGCTGGAACCCACGCTCGCCGTTCTGACGGAGCAAACCGCCGTACCACTGGCTATTCTTCAAGCCGAAGTAACGGGCAAAAAGGGAGAGATCCAGACGTTCTTTACGACTACGGGCCTTCGCATTTACGTATTGGGCCTGGGTACGAATCCAGGTTCAGGCGAGATCATTAAAGCGTTTCGCTCGCTGGTATTTAAAAACAAAGACAAATTACCCGAGACTCTGGGCGTGGATTTGAGTACGCTTCCCGCCGCCTGGGCGGAGTTTGTCGTCAACGGCATCTGGCTGGCCAGTTACAATTTCGGCCTGTATAAAACCGACGAAGTGAAACCAGCACCGCTATTTGCGGGAACCCTTGAATTGCGGCATTCGGAAGACCTTTTGGATTTTATTCAGAAAGGTGAAATCCTGGCAAAGACGCAGCTACGGGTATTTCCCTTGCTCAATGCTCCGGCGAATTTTAAAACGCCCCAAACCCTGGCGAGCTGGGCCATGCACTCGGGTGATGCTCATGGTTTCAAAGTACGGGTATACGATGCGGGCGAATGTCAGTCACTGGGCCTGATGGCACTGCTGGCCGTAGGGCAGGGAAGTCGGAATGAGCCGGAATTCATTGTCATGGAATATGAAGGGGCCGGAGCCAGTCAAACCGTTGCTCTGGTGGGTAAAGGCGTCACCTTCGATACGGGCGGTATTTCCATCAAGCCCTCCGAAAATATGCACCTGATGAAATCGGACATGGGCGGAGCGGCGGCCGTGTTGGGTACGATGGAAGCCGTTGCCCGCCTGAAACTACCCGTGCGGCTGATCGGTATTGTGCCCACTACCGAAAACAGCGTGGATGGCGAAAGCATGAAACCCGGCGATGTGATTACCTCCTACGCCGGAAAGACGATCGAAGTAACCGATACCGACGCCGAGGGTCGTCTGATTTTGGCGGACGGTCTGGCCTACGCCATTAAAAACTTTAGTCCGGACGTAGTCATTGATTTGGCTACGCTAACGGGCAGTATTATTCGTACGCTGGGTTATCACGCCGCGGGGATGTTTACCGAAAATAACTCCCTGGGTAAACAGCTCAAGCGGGCGGGCGAGCATACGGGCGAGCGACTCTGGCGGTTACCGATGTGGGAAGCGTACGCCGATCACCTGAAATCCGATGTAGCGGACATCCGTAATTTCTCGGGTTTGCCGCATTCGCAGGCCATTGCTGCCGCCAAATTCCTGGAAGTATTCACCAATGATCACCCGGCCTGGGTTCACCTCGATATTGCCGGTACGGCGTATGGCGATACGGACTTTGCCCCACAGCGGGCGGGTACGGCCTATGGCGTGCGACTACTGGTTGAATTTTTGGAGCAACTGGTTAGCGAGGAGGCGTCGGCTACCCTATGAGAGTGATCATTACAGGATTACTATTTTTTTGGGGAAGTACGGCCTGGGCTCAGGTGCAAACCGATTCCTTGGCCAAGAGCCGTATTCCGTATATCGTTCAGTTTTATGCCAGCGTATCACCAGACGTCAGACCATACACCCCCTACATTTTTCAAAGCCTGGGCGATTCAACGTTGAATTTAAAAAGACGCAGGTCGTCTGAGGTACTGATTCGAATGCCCGTCGAGCAGCTTGAGTTCGTACGCATCCGTCGAAAAGGGAAAGTGGGCCGGGGCATTGTACTCGGAATGTTAACAGGCGTAGCCACCGGAGTCATTTGGGGACAAGTGTTGGGAGACGATAAAAAAGGAGGACTGCTTAGCCTGACGGCTGATACAAAATCGACAGTTCTAGGAACGGCATGCATCATTCCCGGAGCCATTATTGGGGCGATCCTCGGAAGTGGTTCTAAAAAAATAGTACTCAACAAAAGCGTTGAAACCTATCAGGCCCAGCGGGAAACGCTTCGCCAGTACGTGCAGCGAGCCAATACCCTTGAGTAGGTTCCAATGATAAAAGTCAGTCCGTTACACAAATGATCTCATGTAGGAATCAGGCATTTGGTGAGACTTTTGCAGCGAAAGCAGTGCTCACTCGTAACATTGGCTACGTTATGAAGCAATAGATTCCCGGTGTGCTGGTCTCTGTACCGGAAGTTTGGAGCAGTGCTTTCCGCGTAACAAGTGGGAAGACAAAAGCCGTTCTGTTTCAGAGCGGCTTTTGTGTTAATAAAGCCGGAGCTTCGTACAACTGGTAATCGATTTTCCAACCCGACGTATCCGCCAGTTGATTGAGTAAAATCCGAATTTGTCGCTGGGCCACCTGCGGCAATTCCGAAGCGACGGCTTTATTATGAATCACCTGCTTGGCATCCGAAAGAAGCTTCGTATATTCTTCCTTGTTAAAGCGATTAAACATGCCCTGGTCAATGTCGTAGATGTTGTAATCGGAGTCGATACTGAGAATCTCCGGTTCGGGTAGCGATTCAATGATCATCCGGCGTTCGCCATCTTCCCAACGGATCAGCACTTTGCTAAAATCGTACCCGACCAGTACCTTGGCTTTGGTGACAATCAGGGCTTTTTTCGAACCCGCTTTCAGGCCCATAAACAGGTCTTTGCGATCATTATAGTCATGAATTTCGGAGAAATGACCTTCGGCCAGAACGACTTTGAATACCTTCTCAATGCGTTCGAGTAGTACCGTCGATTCCGAGCGGATTTCTTTTTCCCGAACATTCCGAAAGCGGCCGAGTAGGGCCGCTCCGCCAAAACCAGCAGCAGCTCCGAGTAGACCAATGAAGGCAATGGATATAAATTCCATGGGATAGGGTTGGTCAAAATGACTTGAAAAATGATAATGTTCCCTTAACTAAATACAAGGTTCACAAAAAAAATGATAGTACAAAACGCAGGGAAATACAGTTATATAGCGGTGATAATTGACTTATTCCGCGAAATCCCTATTACTATTAAGCGAAACAGCAAGAAAAGAGTAATTTTCGAGGATTTTTTATGCTACTGTACTTCTTAATGCTCTTTACTAATGCCCAACAAACAGCTGGAAGCCCTCGATTATATAGTATTTCTGGTGTACTTTTTGATTGTGGCCGGATATGGTTATTACATCTACAAAAAGAAGCAATCCGCCAACATTTCTACTACTGATTTCTTCCTGGCCGAAGGGTCGCTGACCTGGTGGGCCATCGGTTCTTCGCTCATCGCCTCCAACATCTCAGCCGAACAATTCATCGGAGCATCCGGAGACGGATTTGCCATGGGTCTGGCTATCGCCACCTACGAGTGGATGGCAGCTGCTACGCTGATTGTCGTCGCCGTTTTCTTCATGCCGATTTATTTGAAGAACCGGATTTTCACGATGCCGCAGTTTCTGACGCAACGGTACAACAACACGGTATCCATGATTATGGCCATTTTCTGGCTGTTTTTGTACGTGCTGGTAAACCTGACGTCGATCTTATTCCTGGGTGCTCTGGCCGTATCTACGATCTCGGGTCTGAATTTCACGGCCTGTATGATTGGGCTGGCCGTTTTCGCCGTCATCATCACCATCGGTGGGATGAAGGTAATCGGCTTTACCGACGTAATTCAGGTGTTCTTCCTCATTATGGGTGGTTTGGCTACGACCTACCTGGCGATCAATCTGGTATCGACGGAAAACGGTACGGAAGGCCTTTTTCAGGGTTTTGATCTGATGCTGACGCAATCGGCGGATCACTTCCACATGATCTTCCCGAAAGATCACCCACACTACGCTTCACTGCCGGGCTTAACGGTACTGATTGGCGGGATGTGGATTGTAAACCTGAACTACTGGGGTTGTAATCAATACATTACGCAACGGGCGTTGGGAGCTGATCTGAAGACGGCTCGTGAGGGTATCCTGTTTGCCGCGTTCCTGAAGTTACTGATGCCGATCATCGTAGTACTGCCCGGTATCGCGGCGTATACGCTGTATCAGAAGGGGTTATTCCAGCAGGAAATGCTCGATGCTACGGGTGAAGTCAACAAGGATCACGCGTATCCCGTACTGTTGAATCTCTTACCTACGGGTTTGAAAGGTCTTTCTTTTGCGGCTCTGACGGCGGCCGTAGTAGCCTCGCTGGCCGGTAAAGCCAACTCGATTTCAACGATCTTTACGCTGGATATTTACAAAAAATACATTGCTCCTCAGGCTAGTGAAAAGCAACTGGTAGGCGTAGGTCGCGTAACGATCTGGGTCGCTATGGTTATCGCCATTCTGGTTTCGCCGTACATGGGTATTGATAAGAAAGGGGGCTTCCAGTTTATTCAGGAAATGACGGGGCTGGTTTCTCCGGGCGTATTTGCCGCGTTTATTCTGGGCTTTTTCTGGAAGAAAACGAACTCAGCCGGAGCGTTATTCGCCATTGTGGGCGGGTTCCTGCTTTCGTTGTTCTTTAAGTACTCACTGCCGAATCTGGTAAACCTGGAATTCCTGGCTCCGCTGGGCTTTGCCGTGAAAGGGGCCGACGGCGTGTATACTATTCCGTTCCTGGATACGATGGGCTTCGTGTTCCTGATCTGCGTAGCGGTAATGATTCTGCTGGGTCTGCAAAAACCAAGCAACAAAGGGCTGGAAATCGATTCCAAAATGTTCAAAGTGAATCCAACCTTTGCGGTAGGAGCTGCGATTATTCTACTGCTGGTGGTTATTCTTTACGCCATTTTCTGGTAGATCATAGACTAATCTTTCAAACGTTGCGAACACCCCGGATGGCCTGGGGTGTTCGTGCGTAAAATGAAATTATATACGTCCTGTAAAAACCTAGTTACAATGAAAATCAACTTTTTACCGAAAAATGAGACCAAGTGGCGGTGGATGCTGGGCTTGAGTATGGGTTGCTGGACGGCCCTTTCTGCTCAGACGCCTTTACCACTGACCGACGTATCGGCTTTTAAAAATCCCACCAAAACCTGGAGCATTGTCGGAGGCGTAACGGGGTCACCCAAGGACGCGGCTCTGAAAGGTCAAAAGGGAACGGGCGTACTGCTGGGAACGCCGGGCAAAGGAAGTAGCCAGTCCGATTATCTGGTGACGAATACCGAGCACGGTGATCTGAAACTGAGTTTGGATTTCATGTTACCGCAAGGATCCAACTCAGGCGTATACCTGATGGGCCGCTACGAAGTGCAGTTATACGATAGCTGGGGCGTGCAGAATCCGAAAGCCTCGGATTGCGGGGGCATCTACGAACGCTGGGACGAAAACCGGAAGCCAAATGGCTATGAAGGTCACCCGCCCCGCATGAATGCCGCCAAAGCTCCCGGCCTGTGGCAACACCTGGAAGTGGAGTTCGAGGCTCCGAAGTTTGATGGCTCCGGCAAGAAAATCGCGAATGCCCGCTTTGTTAAGGTAGAACTGAATGGTACCATTGTTCACCAGAATCTGGAAGTATTCGGACCCACGCGGGCCGCTTTGTTTACGGATGAAAAAGCTCGTGGACCGCTGGCCTTCCAGGGCGATCATGGTCCGGTAGCTCTGCGAAATATTTCGATGGAGTTACTCGATAAGGCCCCCGTCATAGTGGGTCCGGTTCAGTATACATTCTATACGGGTAAATTCAATAGCATTCCCAAGCTGGATACGATGAAAGCGAAACCCGTACGGACGGGTACCGCCGAAAAGCTCAGCAGTGTACTGGCCGACGGAAGATCCGATTTTCTCATTGTATTCAACGGAACGATACAGGCTCCCGAAGCGGATAGTTACCAGTTTATTCTGCAATGGATGGAACTGGGGCAACTCATCATCGATGGCCGTACCGTGTTCGAGGGCGAACTGTCCTTCGACAAGCCCCGTACCATCGATGTACCGCTGACCGCCGGAGAGCATAAATTCACCCTACTGCACAGCAAAAATAAACCCTGGCTGCCTAAAGTACTGGGGCTGTATGTGCAACGGAAAGGATCTCATTTACAGGAATTACACGGCTTTGGTTCCGTACCCGATACGGACCCCGTACCCGTCATTACGGTACACCCCCGCGATCAGGTCGAGCAGGTGCG
Organism: Siphonobacter sp.; assembly: GCF_048595215.1. Taxonomy (NCBI): domain Bacteria; kingdom Pseudomonadati; phylum Bacteroidota; class Cytophagia; order Cytophagales; family Cytophagaceae; genus Siphonobacter; species Siphonobacter sp. Next base: position 8,943 of record NZ_JBMDWJ010000060.1, on the reverse strand, counting down.
TTCATTTGTGTACATGCCGGGTTACAACGAAGGCGACGGTCACAAGAAACTTCGCGTGTTACATTTAGGGGATCCCTCGGGCGTTCACTATAGCTACGATCTCGATCAGGCCACGGTACTGATGAGCTGGCGGGGTGCGTTTATCAACATGAGCGACGCCTGGCACGAACGCGGCGAAGCCCAGACGGCTAGTCCGCTGGGATCACCCGTACTGGCCCTGTGGGGAACAAGTCCGCTGGGAATGGCGGGCAGTACCACGCCCGATTCGACGGCGGGGCTGGTTTACAAAGGCTATCGCCTCGACGAAGTGGGCCATCCGACCTTCCGCTACCAGCTGGCGGGTGGAGAATTTACGGACTTCATTCGTCCTTACGAAAATGGACGGGGCCTGAGCCGCACCGTTTCGCTCAATGGTGGCTCGAACCTGGCCTACCGACTGGCGAAGGGAAAAACGATTACCGCCCTCAGCAAAGGCCTGTACCTGATTGATGGTGACTACTACGTTCAAACGGGAGCGAAAGCTCAGGTAGTATCGAACAACGGCGGGCAGGAATTACGCGTGTCGGGCAGTCCGTCCGTGCAATACGAATTGATTTGGTAAGACATCGGACCCCGACAAAAGGATCATTAGTAATCGTTTACGCATTCCTATGAAAAAGATATTCTGCTCCCTAGCCATAGCTTCGTTACTCGCGGTAAACGCTTCGTTTGCCCAGAAACCCTTAACTGAGAACGATTTCTACCAGTTGCGTACGTTGCCCCTGCCCGAAGATGCCATTCTGGAAGTGGGGGGGATGACCATCCTGCCCGACGGCCGCATGGCCGTAGCCACCCGGCGGGGCGAAATCTGGATGATCGAGAATCCGTACCAGAAAGACGGAACGCAACCCTACTACAAACGCTTTGCTCAGGGGCTGCACGAGCCCCTGGGACTGACCTATCGCAACGGTTCCTTCTATACCTCGAACCGCGGTGAACTCACGAAAATTACGGACGAAGACGGCGATGGCCGGGCCGACGTTTACGAAGCCGTAACGTCGTTGCCCATCGTAGGAAACTACCACGAGTATAGCTACGGCCCCATGTTCGATGCGGACGGTAATATGCTCGTTACGCTGAACGTGGGCTGGGTGGGGTACGGAGCCAGTCTGACCAAGTGGCGGGGCTGGCTGGTCAAGATTTCACCCGAGGGTAAAATCGAGCCGATTTCAGCGGGTCTTCGCTCGCCTTCGAGTTACCTGATCAACTCTTCCGGTGATCTGTTTTATTCGGAAAACCAGGGGGACTGGGTTGCTTCGGGAAAAGTTTCGCAATTGAAAAAAGGCAGTTTTAACGGCCACGGCGAAAGTTTGAAATGGACGTCTGATCCGGCCTCTCCGCTGAAACTCACGAAAGACCAGCTTCCCGATACGGGCGAGCCAGTAGCAACGGCGGGCGAGAAAATCCCGCATTATCAGTACCCGGCTTGCTGGTTTCCCCACGTATTGATGGGTATTTCGACCGCAGGTATGGTCGAAGACGTCAACGGCTATTTGGGACCGCATTTCAAAGGGCAGTACTTCGTGGGCGACCAGGGGCACTCGAAAGTGATGCGGATGCAACTCGAAAAAGTCAATGGTGAGTACCAGGGAGCCTGTTTCCCCTTCCGTGAAGGCTGGGCTTCGGGTCTGCTGCGGTTGGAATGGGGACTGGATGGTTCGCTGGTAGGGGGGATGACGAGCCGGGGCTGGTCTTCCACCGGAAAGGCTCCGTACGCCATTCAGCGACTGGTATGGTCGGGCAAAACGCCCTTCGAAATGCAGGAGATTCACTCCAAACCCGATGGGTTCGAGATTGTATTTACGAAACCCGTAGATAAAGAAACGGCCGCTAATCCGGCCAACTACAAGGTGGCCAGCTTTACCTACAAGTATCACCATCAGTACGGCAGTCCGATCATTAATACCGAAGAAAGTGGGATTAAAGGCATTGTCGTATCGGCGGATGGTCGCAAGGCCCGACTGGTACTGGACGGTGGTTTCCGCAAGCACTACATCTACGAAATCAAGCCCGAAGGCGTGAAGTCGGCCGATCAGGAATCGGTACTGCACCCCGTGGGTTACTATACGTTGAATGCCGTCGCTCCGGGCGATCAGGTGGCTGCCTCGCAGTTTACCCCTTTTAAAGCCACGGCTGCTCCGATGAACCATGAGCACGGAGCCATGCAGGCCAGTACGGGTAAAACGGCTTCGACTGGAAAAGCGACTTCGAAAAAACGCGTCACGGAAATGCCCGCCGACTGGGCCGCTCCCGATCAGGTACTGACGATCGGTACGAAACCCGGACTGAAATTTGACGTGACGGAATTGCAGGTAAAAGCGGGTTCGAAGGTGAAACTCGTCTTCAACAACAACGACGACATGACGCACAACTGCGTCATCGTCGCTCCGGGTTCGGTAGACGAGGTAGGGCAGAAGGCCATCGGTTTAGGCCTGAAAGGTCCTGACATGCAGTACGTACCCAACTCCCCTAAAGTGCTTTTCCACACGAATCTGTTACAACCGGAAAGCTCCGAGAGTCTGTACTTTACGGCTCCCACGCAGCCCGGTACGTATACCTACGTGTGTACGTATCCCGGCCACCACACGCTGATGCAGGGGAAACTAGTGGTCGTGAAGTAGCCATACAATAGAGTACTACCCATAAAAAGGAGCTTCGGATAGAGGCTCCTTTTTGTATAAATAGGGTAGGGAGTTAGCAGGATTGGAAAATCTACGTACCTTTTCAACGTACTGATTCGTATGGCTCCTCGTCAAACCTTAGCCCCATGAAACTTTTCTACGTTGCTCTGTCTTTAAGTTTGGGTGCAGCTGTTTTTTCCTGTACCTCTTCATCCACCAAAGAATTAAATCCCGTGGCCAATCAAGACGCTTATCCTAAACCACCCATCGCCCCCAAGAAACCCCAAACGTTTACCGAACACGGGTATGAGCGGGTCGATGATTTTTTCTGGCTAAAGGACAAGAAAAATCCAGAAGTGATTCAGTACCTGAAAGCCGAAAACGCCTACGCCGATACGGTGATGGCACCCACTAAGCCTTTTCAGGAAAAATTATACAAGGAAATGCGGAGCCGCATCAAGGAAGATGATCAGTCGGTTCCTGTATTCATTAACGGGTATTACTACTACTCCCGCACCGAGACGGGCAAACAGTACGCCATCAATTGCCGGAAGAAAGGCAGTTTGTCGGCACCTGAGGAAGTGACGCTCGACGGGAATGAACTAGCGGAAGGACATGAAGCCTTCATTCTGGCGGGAATTCAGATGAGCGAAGACCAGAACCTGCTGGCTTTTCAGAGTAATACCACGGGTTCCTACGCCGAGTTTACGCTCAAAATCAAAGACCTCCGCACGGGCCAGATCCTACCGGATGAAATCGAAGATATCAGTGGTTTTGTGTGGGGTACGGATAACAAAACCATCTATTACCTCACCTACGACGAAGCCCTGCGGCCCTACCGGCTGTACCGGCATACGCTGGGTTCCAAAACCAAAGATGTGCTGTTGTACGAAGAGAAAGATGCCCTCTTTACGCTGGGTGTAGGCCGGTCGAAGTCGAAGGAATTCATTATCCTTTCCTCGGGCAGTTATACGACTTCGGAGGTACAACTGTTGCCGACCAGTCAGCCCGAAGGCAAGTTTGAAGTATTCATGCCGCGTCAGAAAGACGTGATGTACGGCGTCGATGTCCATCCCCAGCACTTTTATCTGACGTACAAGGACAAGCAGAATCTCAACCAGAAAATTTACGAATTGCCCCGTAAGGACTATACGGATCGGAAAAACTGGAAGGAAATCGTACCGCACGATCCCAAAGTGAAAATTGAGGATACGGATGTGTACGAAAATTATCTGGTCATTGAAGTACGCAACGAAGGCTTGCTGGAAATGCGAATTCGGGAGTTGACTTCTGGTGCAACGAAATCCATTCAGTTTCCGGAGCCCGTGTATTCGGCCTTTTCGATGGGCTTGCCCGACTTCAAATCAACTAAAATCCGTTACGGGTATACCTCGCTCAATCGCCCCATGAGTACGTTTGAGTACGACATGACTACTGGAGCTACGACGAAACTCAAGGAAAAGGAAGTACCCGGTGGTTTCGATGCGGAGGCCTATGAAGTGAAACGTCTCTGGGCCACGGCTCCCGATGGCGTGAAGGTGCCCATGGCCGTCGTCCACAAAAAAGGACTGCAGCTGGACGGCAAAAATCCAGTATTGATGACGGGCTACGGCTCGTACGGGTACTCTTCGGATGCGTATTTCGATTCCGATGTATTCAGTCTGGTCGATCGGGGATTCGTGTACGCCATTGCTCAGATTCGGGGGGGCAGTGACTTGGGGGAGCAGTGGTACGAGGATGGGAAACTCCAGAAAAAGATGAATTCCTTCACGGACTTCATCGCCTGTGCCGAGTACCTGATCCGGGAAAAATATACGGCTTCTGACCGCTTTGCCATTCAGGGCGGTAGTGCCGGAGGACTTCTGATGGGTGCTGTCGTGAACCTGCGACCCGAGCTGTTCCGCGTGGTGATTGCCGAAGTACCGTTTGTGGATGTCATCAATACCATGCTGGATACCAGCCTGCCGTTAACAACCCAGGAGTACGAGCAGTGGGGCAACCCAACTGTCAAAGCGGATTACGATTATATCCGCCAGTATTCGCCTTACGATAACCTGAAAGCTCAGGCTTACCCGAATATTCTGGCTACGGGCGGATTGAACGATTCACAGGTGGGTTTCCACGAACCCGCCAAGTGGGTTGCCAAGCTGCGTACCCTCAAAACGGACCAGAACCTGACGCTACTGAAAATCAATATGGGCTCCGGTCACGGCGGGGCTACCGGACGATTTGATTACCTCAAGGAAGTAGCGTTTCAGTACGCTTTTATCCTGGATCGGATCGGCTGGCCTTTGCAATAATTAGGATCTTGAGTTTAGCAGGAGAGCAACGTTTCTGACGTATCTTTCCTGCTAAACTGCTCGAATCCGTACCGCCTAAACATCCCACCATGAAGTACCTGAAACAACTCGGAGCGAGCCTGCTCCTGCTGCTTTCTTCCCACGCGTTCAGTCAGAAAACAACGCCTTCATTACTGTATGAGGTATCCGGGAAGGGGCTAACCAAACCCTCGTACCTCTACGGGACCTTTCACTTATTATGTCAGAAAGATTTGCAGATCAGTCCGGTAGCCCTGGAGAAACTCAAGGGAACCGAACAGCTGTACCTTGAAATCGACATGGATGATCCGAAGGAACTCTCGTCGATGATGAGTAGCATGTACCTGAAAGGACAAACGTTGAAAGACCTCGTTTCGGAGGCGGATTACGATTACCTCAATCAGTTTTTCAAAGATTCTCTGAAAACGAATCTGGAAAGCATGAAGCAAATGAAGCCCTTCGTACTGATGAGTATGATCTATCCGAAAATGCTGGGCTGTACGCCCGGATCGCCGGAGATGGTCTTCATGCAGAAAGCAACGACGGATAAAAAGCCGGTGTTAGGTCTGGAAAAAGCGGCTGATCAATTTGCGGTTATTGACAAGCCCGGCCCTAAAAAGGGTGCCCAGCAGCTGGTTAAATACGTTCGGGAGTACGGTCAGTCGCAGGAAGAATTTAACGCCATGCTGGAGTTATACCGCAAGCAGGACATCGAAGCTCTCTACGAAGCCAGTGAAAAAGACCCCGATTTTAAAGATCAGCTACAGGATCTACTCTGGCAGCGAAACAGTAACTGGATTCCCGTGATTACGAAGTCCATTCACGAAAAGCCCAGTTTCATTGCTGTAGGTGCGGCTCACCTGGGTGGACCGAAAGGCGTATTGGCTTTGCTTAAAGAGCAGGGCTATACGGTAAAAAGCGTGGATACTCGTGCGAACTAAGTGAGATAATTATTGCCGGGACGTACGGAACAAATCCGTACGATCCGGTGCTTCAATCCGGAAATCGGGCATTCGCAGGATGGATTCGCCGCTCCCTTCAATTCGCAGGGGCGAGCGATTGCCGGGAATATTGGGATAATACCCCATTCGAATCTGAAAGGTATTAAAGTTGAGGTTTTCGTTTCGGAAGCGGAAGCCGATGCCGTAGCCCTGGTACGTATTGGCAAACAGATTTTTGTTGGAAAAGGAAAGAAAGCCCAGATCCGCCTGTAGGAACATGGCGGTACGGAAACCGAATACCTGAAAAGGGGAAAAGAAGACGCTTTCCAGATTAATAACCAATCGTTTATCACCCCGCAAGAAATTACTGCGAATGCCGCGTAATCCTTCCTGGTTATTGAGTGTCAGGTATTCGTACTGAAATCGGTTAATCCCGCCGGTATACCGTACCGTGATAAAATGGCGGAAATACGATCGCTTCACCGTCATGAGCGGACTAAAGTAATTGCCTTCTAGATTGACCGTTCCCTGCTGAATTTGCCCATCTTCGAGGTAGCCTCCCAAGGAACCCAGCAAATAGATGTAACCCGCCTTTTTGTTTTGCAGGTACGTACCATGAGCCATTCGCAGGGCCGAATACGTACGGATGCCCAAGTCTGATTTTTCCTTACCCCAGGTGAGGGAAGCCAGAAAGCCTATTGGAACGTCTTCCGTCCGGCCAAAGGCGTAGATCAATACATCCCGCTGGTAGTTTCGGTTGGAATAACCAATGCTACCCAGGTATTGCCGCGAACCGGGGAACAAATTCTTGGCTCCGTCGGGTAGATTATCCCGATTGGTATAGCCGTAGCCACTGGTTCGCAGAGCTACAATAAGCCGTGACCGCTGATCCAGCTTCTGGTCTTTAAAACCCAGCCGAAACGCTCGACCGAACCAGGCATCCTGGTAGCCATACTTGACGTGAGCCTTAACCGTTGTATCAGAATTGGGGTCGATGAATACGAATTTGTTTTCAATGTAATACGATACTTCAAAGGCCCCCGCGTACTTGATTTCCGGACGAATGAAATCCTTTTGAATACGGCCCCCAAACTGCTTGCGGTCGCGAAAATAGTCGGCGTAAAACTGCGTAGTCGTGAGTGACCTACCAATGTAGGGCAGGGTATAGCGGGTAAAGAATTCGAAGGATTGGTACGGAGCTTCGCCATTGTAGGCAATACCGGTTTTCCAGGCATGTGCCCGGCCCTGTACGTTTTTCTGTTCCACGGCCAGGTTGAAATTCGTTGGCCCGCCAACCCCGCCGTCGGGTACCAATGACCAGACGTCCTGCGTAATGACGAGTACATCCACTACATTGGGTTCGCCTTTGACGGGAATAACGAAAATCCGGGCGTCGTGAAAAATGGGTGTTTGGCGTAGAATCCGTTCGTTATCCCGCAGTACGTTCGGATTGACTTCATCGCCGACTTTAAAGAACAGTAAGGATTTCTGAATGATATTGGTCCGGGTATCGTGGTGCAGGCGGTTACCCATACGTTCCACCCAGTTGGTGGCTATCCGTGCGGTATCGTAAACGGTAGGGCCGAAAACTTCCAGTTGCTTGATATCGATTTTACGAATCCGTTTCCCGTCGTAGGGTTTGAAGGGGTTGTCTTCAATCTTCGAAACCGCCTGACTTTGAGCGTTGGTATTGTACGGATACTTAAAAAGAAAGTCGTAGATGCTACCCGTCCAGTTTCGCTTTTTCATGGAATACCGAAGCTTGGTAAACCGAATGCTATCCCGCTGGGTGGGCGTTAAGATCTTTGTGGAATCGACTACAGAAGGAACGGGTTTCTGAGCCCGGCACGCAAAGGGAATAGCTACAGTTCCGAGCAGAAACAGAGCAAGTAATCCGATGCGTAATGTAGTGATCAAAGTTTATAAATGTTTTACCATCCAATAGTCTCGCTGGCGGTCAAAGCCAAACAGAAAGTAGTGCCATCCCATCTTTTCAAAACCCATATGTTCGTAGAACTGAATGGCCGATTCATTCTTTTCCCAAACGCCTAAAAACACGGCTTGGTATTTCTCCTGACGAGCTTGTTCCAGACAGGCGTCAAGTAGCTGCTTGCCGATGCCCTGTCCTTTGTACTGATCATACACGTAGATTCGCTGTAATTCTACAGCCTTGTACCCTTTCAGATTCCGGGGCTTTTCGGATTTACGGTTGAGTTTACAGTAACCCACCAGTTCTTCACCCTGAAACGCCAGCCAGAAGGTGTTATGTTTAGTATCCGCCAGTTCGGCCTGTACGCTGAGCTTATGAAAGGCCTGACTAATGTAGGCATCAATGTGTTTGGACTCGTTCTGTTCACCAAAGGCTTCCCGCATGGTCTCACTGGCGAGTTTTGTTAAAACCTTTGTATCTTCTTTCGTGCCCAGTCGGAGCTGAACCGGTACTTTTGCAATATCAATCATAACCAAGCTTAGTTCTGAACCGTAGTACAACGGTTCTATCCAATAAGTTGTTTAGCGTGCGACCAGCAAATGCATAGCGAGCAATCCCTGGGTATGACACAGCTCAAGAAAACACGAAGTATGCTTTCTCTTTCCAAACCATTGATTTTAGGGTCTAATTCACCGCGTCGTCAGCAAATCTTACGGGATGCGGGGTTTTCATTTCAGGTACAGGTGTTGCCCACTGAAGAAGATTTTCCGGAGAATATGCCCAGCCAGGACGTACCCGTTTTTCTGGCTCTCAAAAAGGCAGAAGCCTTTCGTTCCCTTCTGGAGAATAATCTGGTGTTGACGGCGGATACCGTAGTCCGAATCAACGAAAAAATATTAAATAAACCTATAGATGCAGCCGATGCCCGGCGAATGTTACGCCTGCTTTCCGGCCAGACGCACGAAGTAACCACGGGGGTATGCCTGATGAGTGCCGAGCAAACCTGGAGCTTCGCCGATACGGCCCGCGTTCACTTTCGCGAACTGACCGAATGGGAGATCGACTACTACCTGGAAGCCTGCCGTCCTTTCGAC
>NZ_JBMDWJ010000059.1:0-11648 GCF_048595215.1 Siphonobacter sp. | reverse complement strand
ACCCTTGATAGAATGGGGCTGATAGTCTTCTTCCAGCCGCTGAATTTCCTCGGCAGTCAACTGTACCGAGACCGCAGCCACGGCATCTTCCAGATGACCCGGCTTACTGGCTCCCACAATCGGAGCAGTAATAACGGGCTTGCTAAGCATCCAGGCTAGGGCTACCTGGGCATTGGGAAGTCCCCGTTGCTGGGCTACTTCGGTGACCCGATCGGCAATGCTAAAATCTGCTTCGGTATAAAGGCTTTTGCCAAAGGCATCCGTACGGGCTCGTTCGGTTTCGTTACGCTCCTTGCTGCGTCCGCCTGACAGCAGGCCGCGTGCCAGCGGAGACCAGGGAATTACACCGATCTGCTGATCGGCACAGAAGGGTAGCATTTCCCGTTCTTCTTCCCGGTACACCAGGTTGTAATGCGGCTGCATGGATACAAACCGGGTCCAGCCGTGCAGATCGGCCGTATACTGGGCTTTGGCAAATTGCCAGGCATACATCGAAGAGGCTCCGATGTACAGGGCTTTCCCCGCTTTAACGACGTCGTGTAGGGCTTCCATCGTTTCTTCAATGGGCGTCTGATCGTCCCAGCGGTGAATCTGGTACAAATCAACGTAGTCCGTGCCCAGACGCTGTAAACTGGCGTCAATGGCGGCCATGATGTGTTTACGCGACAGGCCACGCTCATTGCGTCCGGGGCCCATGGGGTTGTATACTTTAGTAGCCAGAACTATTTCTTCGCGGCGGGCCAATGCTTTCAGTGCCCGGCCCACCACTTCTTCACTTTTGCCGTTGGAGTAGACATCAGCGGTATCAAAAAAGTTGATCCCCAGCTCCAGAGCTTTTTGGATAAAAGGGCGACTTTGCTCTTCGTTCAGGGCCCAGGGCCAGCGTTCGGTGGGCGTACCGTAGGTCATGGTTCCCAGACAGATCCGGGAAACCACCAAACCCGATTTACCTAAGCGAATGTATTCCATACGTGTATACCGTTAGTTTGAATACGTCACTTCTCAAAAAAGAACGGCCAGCCCGCAGATAAGAAAATTGGTTCTTGGATAAACAGGGCGAACGGTTTTTGGGACCTGCTACCAATACCCCATTCTTTAAGCCCTTGTACGCAATGGAATATAGTAGTAGCTCTGGAAGAGGCTACTACTATATTCCATTGCGTTCCCTACACCGAAGCCTCTTCAGAAAATAGAAAATGGTGTAAACGTTAGACTTCAGGTAACTTTCATGACTATCGCGTTCGGCCATGAAAACGTAACAGGGGAGTAGTAATCTTTTCAACGTTCGCTGGCTTGACTAAAACATGAGTTAAATCTATCAGGATGGAGGCAGTAGTCCAGGAGGCTCGGAGGCTGCTTAGATCGAGCGTACAAAACGCCTGTAGTTAAAAGCGACGATTGTTCAATCAACACGATTTTACCATTCCCGAGCCTAAGTACCAACGAATAAGTGAAATAGGTTTAACAGCTTTAAGCTAGCTTACATAACTTCCCTTTCCTGAACCACACGCCTTATTTTTCGGCCATTACTGGGACAATGACCTCATCCCCTTTTACGCTAAATTGATACACACCGGCTTTTTTATCCCATTGTTTGACGACGGGTACGATCCGGGTCCGGCGGGGGCCCACTTTCTCGGATGAGTTGTGAATGTGGTACACGTAATAGATTTGCTTGTCGATTCCTTCAAACAGGTCACCATGGCCGGAGCCATTTTCGCCAACGATCGAACGATGAATGATTGGGTTGTTTTTATACTTTACCCAAGGCCCGTAAGGCGAATCGGCTACCGCATAGCCAATCGCATAATCGATGTTCTGAAAATGATTGGCAGAATAAAACAGGTAATATTTGTTGTTCAATTTTATCACCGTAGGTCCTTCCATGATGGGTGCTGATTGATAATTAGGCGTTGCCTCCCAGGGCTCGGTCTGGTTAAAACATCGTTTCAGGGTTTCGGCCTTTATCGTTCCAGTTTTCAGGTCAAACTCGGCGACATACAGATAATTGCCTTTATCAAAGCGTACACTGTAGAGGTAGTATTTCCCATCCGTATCCTTAAAAATATAGGAATCGATATTTTTCTCAGAGCCATCGATCGGACCCACTTCTTTTTGTCGGTAAGGACCCAGTAACGATTTTGACTGGGCCAATACGGTTTGTTCATCAGCCGTATAAGTCAGATAATACGTGCCCTTCTCGCTGAATATTTGGGGTGCCCAGAAACCTTTCGTGCCGAACGTGTGGTCGCCTTTGGTCAGGATCATACCCAGCGAATCGGTTGCCATTGCTGGCACTGCCCATGTTTTCAGGTCCTTTGATTCTAACAAAGCAAACCCCTGCGGCTTACCTTCCCCTCCTTGTGAACCCGTTAGATAGTACTTGCCTTTCTCAACATATATCGTTACATCGGCAAAAAAAATCTCCTTTGTTGCCTGTGCATAGGACTGCAAAGAGGCCAGCGAAAGGGTCAAATACATTAGAATTACTTTCATTTTTTGGAGTATAGCTTCGTATAAATCATTACTACTCGATTCGTTCTTGGAAAAAGTACACATTTACGTGCTTGCACTGGAGTGCCGAGCTATAGCGTATCGGTAGGAAAAGGCAAATGAACTGATTATTGAGAGGATGTGCAACGACCTTATAAATGGCGGCCGTTCTGAAGAAGAATGTTTACCTAAGCGAAACAACTCCGCAAATGGGCATATTTCTTCAAGTTATTTTCTAAAATGTTCTATACATACAAAAATGCTTATGTGCGTAATCCTCATTGACTAATGATCTATTGATGGCTTCTTTTTTAAGTTGAATGCCCTATAAACGAATCCATCATTAAAATAAAAAATAGTATAAGATTTCATTACTCAAAACGAAAATATAAACAAATGTTAAGTCATCTTCGTTTGATGTAATCCCATTGCTTTTTACGAGTGATTTCTGTAAGTTCGCAGGATCAAAAGGTCTTACCATTACTCATGGTAAACTGAACATTTATTCTTCGGTTTTCATTCGTTAGCTACGCTTCTTAGTGCCTAGTTCGCTATCTACAGTAAAGACCCTGACTTAAACAAAAAACAATAAATTTCATTAGAATAATGAAAAAAATCTTCTTGTTAACAGTATTGATATTGACTTCTATTTTTTCAAAAGCACAATACAAAGTTGATTTTACAGAAAAGTTTAAAAAAGAAAATCAGGGAAAATATAAAATTGAAATTAATGAAGTAAAGGAGCTGGTTCATATCATGATCGCCATTACCCCATCAGGTATAGAAAATGATGATATGGTAGAACAGAAAGGCAAATATTATCAAGATGTTATTGCTCATTTTAAGTCTTATCAAAATGAACCGATCATCAAAACATTTGACTCTCTTATCGTCGCTTCAGCCTACAATTATATCTTTCTTACAGGCAATGGCATTTCCTACGATTTCAAAGGAAATAAATTAGTTAAAAACAAAATTTTCGATTTCCCGGCGACTGCTGTTTCAAACAGTAAAATCACAGAAAATCCGATCACTACTTACAAAACATCAATTGAAGACTTCGCCAGGAAATCGAAGTTCAGAGAATTTTATAAGAGCCACAAGCCCTATTACGCAGAGATTGTTTCCAATTATGAAACAAATGCAAATCTTGGCAAACAATGGAAGTGGCTGGAAAAAAATTTCAAAACAGTACAGAACAGTTATGCCATTTTTTGCTCACCGCTAATTAACAGTTTGAATTATACGGGCGATTTTGTAAACAACAATTTCAAGCTCATTTATATGGTTTTGCCGCCGCTTGATAAGCTGGAAAAGCTTTCGGAACGTGAAAACGAATTGTTTAACACCAGAGTAATGTTTACCGAAATTGACCACAATTATGTCAAGCAGCCAACGGTCGCAAACCAAGAGACGATCAATCAGTATTTTAAAGACCGGAAAGCTTGGACAAATGATGACATAGAAGGTGTTTCGGCGTATCCGAATCCTGTAAAAGTCTTTGATGAATATATGACCTTTGGTATTTTTGTATTGTATTGCAAAGACAATTACGATAATAAAGACTTTCTTTCAGCTAAAGAAAATGTTATTCTTTTGATGAAAGAAAGAGGTTTTCCTAAGATGCAGGAGTTTACCGACAAATTATTGAAAGTTCGTACTGAAAATCCTGATAAAAAAATTGATGATATTTATCCTGAATTTTTGAAATTATTTCAAAATTAAAATGGATATAACCTGGTGCAGTTGCGTTTAAAATGGAAATTTATCTGTTTAACCGCCACCTATTTAACTTTCTGTCTGCTGCCAACTACGATTGATTGTTGAATCAAAGAGAGGGAAAAGCAGGGTATCATTTAAGCTAACATTGCCGCGGTTGATATACCCCGGCAATGTTAGCTTAAATGACTTCGTTGATGATGTTGCGAAGAAGCGTTTTTATTCAGCCCTTGCCGTTCAGCAATACTAGTAGATAATCGGCGAAACTACTTTTATTTTAATTGTTTGCGTCAGTAGCAGGAAAAACTAGGAATGATACCTGTGCTGCAACTACTCATTGGACCCACTCTTTAACCTTACCCTTCGGGTGCTTCATTCAAAAAACCGTCCCTCATTTCTTTCCCGAATCCCCTCATGGGTTCTAGGAACTAGGTACTTGGTTACATTCTCTTTAGCCTCGGCCTGCACTTCTTCTACAAAGGACCGTAATCCTTGATTATAAGCATCAAAGGCTATCTGATAATCGCCGTTATGTTTCTCCAGTGCATCCGCCAGTGCTCCCCCACCCATCATCGCCAGCGTTCCGCCTTTTCCCGCCGCTGGCGAAGCACAATACGCCGCATCACCAATTAAAGCGACTCGGCCTTTCGTCCACGAGGGCATTTTAATCTGACAGAGTTTATCGAAGTAAAATCCCTCGGATCGCTGCATTGCTTCCAGTAATTCGGGCGTTCGCCAGCCTTCGCCTTTAAATTGGTCTACGATACATTTTCGTTGCTGATCCGTATCCCGATAATCATAGGAGATTTCCTTTTCCGAAAAGAAACAGAAGGTAACATCGGTCTTGCCTTGATACGCATTCAGCATGATTGCTTTATCAGGCACATTGTACAATTGCAGCGTACCTTGCTGTACCAGTAGTTGAGGCACAATGGTAATGGAAAAATACAGGCCCAAAAAGTGCGTGTAGTGTTTTTCATCCCCAAACCATAGTTTCCTTACGCCAGAATGAGAGCCGTCGCAGCCCAGTACCAAGTCAAACGAATGTTCTGAACCCGTTTTAAACGTGGCTTTTATCGCCTCCTGACTTTCGATTAATGAAGTAATCCGATTGTCGAAAATAATTTCAACGTCTCCGGTCAAAGCCGTATACAGAATTCGTAAAAAGGTTTCCCGCTCAATTTCGATGTTCTCATCCGCTTGCTCCGAACTCTCGGTATCCAGTTGGATCGCATTTTCGGTGGAATCGTCCGCATTTTTGTATTCAATGCGTTCCAGCTTCAGTCGATTTGCTTTGATCTGCTCGACTATTCCCATTCGTTTCGCCAGTGCTAAAGCCTCGCCTTCGATGTTAACGGGCGTACCATTGACCCGTAGTTCACTTGCTATCTCCACAATCGTTACCTGATACCCCAGTTGATTCATCAGGTACGCCGTAGTGAGGCCCGCGATACTGGCCCCTGAAATGAGCACTTTTTTGTTTTTTGTTGCTTCCATTATGCACGTTTTTACGTACACAAAGGAAGGTTACCCCTAGTGACCACGAAATGACCGTACGAAGGAAGTATGGGACTAATCGAGGTTTTTAAGTCGGAACGCCAGGGCTGTCATTCCCGTAGCTTTCTTAAAAAGTCGGGAAAAGTACGGAAGATCATCGTACCCTAGCTCGGTAGCAATTTCTTTAACCGACCGGTCCGAATGAACCAGTAGGCGTTTGGCTTCTAAAATGATACGTTGCTGAATGTGCTGTGAAACCGAATAACCGGTGCTGTTCCGGACACATTCGTTTAAATAGGGAATAGACAAGTGCAGCTTTTCCGCATACGTTGCTGGACGCTTGTTGGTGATATACTGTTGCTCCAGAAGTTTTTTGAAGTTTCGAGTGACCACATCAAATCGCGAAAGCATTTCTTCGGTTTTACCGTATTCAAAAAACTGCGAGATTGCTAAAGACACCAGGGTATTGCAACCATCCCGGAATGTCGCCTGATGGAATCGATGCCTATTCAATTCAGAAAACTTGAGACAAAGAGCCACCGTTTCCTTCAGTAGCGAATACATGTCACGGGTCAATACTAATGGAATTGCCAGGGCCATTTCTTCCAGTAGCTTGATGTACTCTGGCTTTATTTGCTCGGCAGTAAGAGACCAGCTACTCACCGTTACGTTCTCGAACCTGATGATCCGATGTACCTGATTAGGGTGTAGGTAGACCAGGGAAGGGGCTACAAGGGTATAGTCCTGAAAATCGATCTATAAAGAAACGAGTCCCGCTTCGAGCAGAAAAAAAGAATACCCATCCTCCCGATGCGATCGCTTGGCATCCTGCATACCCGCCACCTCTAGATTTTGGACCGTGAATCGTTCAATGGCCATCCCCCAACCTAATTCGTTGGCCATCGGATTGACAGGAATAGCGGTTGATTTTCTCAGCATAGCTAAAAAATTGATTCTTAAAAGTAGCGACTACGCGGTTATTCTATCCACTCGCTACCTCTCTGAGCGTATTTCTTCTCCGCTACCCTGGCGTAGGTCTACAGGTCATCCAAACCTAAGCTTTTGCTCCTAAACCGCAGGCCTGATTTCATAGATGGGAGTGAATCTTTGAAACTAACAAATACTGCTTTCTTTGGAACAAACCCCAGCGGTCCGATCCCAGCCACCTTTGTACCCTACCAAAACAAAGAAAATCATGGCAACAAAAAAAGTATGGTTCGTTACTGGAGCCTCGAAAGGATTAGGACTAGCCTTGGTAAAACGTCTTTTGACTGAAGGATATCCCGTAGCAGCCACGTCACGTGATGCTCAGGCTTTGCAAGAAGAAGTGGGCTTTCAGGGGGATACTTTTCTCCCCCTTCAGGTCGATTTGAATGATAGCCAGGCTATGGCTGATACGATCCGGCAGATTGTTAACCAATTCGGCACCATCGACGTAGTCGTCAATAACGCCGGTTATGGTCAGTTGGGAACCCTGGAAGAACTAAGTGACGAAGAGTCTCGGGCGAACTTTGATGTAAACGTATTCGGAACCCTGAACGTGATCCGCCACGTGATGCCGCTCTTCCGCGAAAAGAAGTCCGGCTCGTTCTTCAACATTTCTTCCATTGCCGGCTTTATGGGTACTTTTCCGGGATGGGGGATTTACAACGCTACCAAGTTTGCGGTGGTCGGCTTAACCGAAGCCTTATCCGCCGAAACCAAATCCATGGGGATCTCCGCAACGGTCGTATACCCCGGCTACTTCAAAACAAACTTCCTGCTGCAAGGATCTCTGCGTACGGCGGCTCATCCGATCGCCGACTACACGGAAGCACGTGAACTGGAAATCGTTCATAACGAGCACATCATTGGCAACCAACCCGGTGACCCTGAAAAAGCGGCCGCGGCCTTTATCCAGGTGGCAGAACTGGAGACCAAGCCCCTCCATCTGTTTCTCGGTTCCGATTCCTTCGCCATGGCTCATAGTAAGATCGAAATGCTGCAAAATGACTTGAAAACCTTTGAAAGCATGAGCAAGTCCACCGATTTTTAAACGGCCTTCTCTCTAGGCATCCGGCCATTCAGTCGGGTGCCTAGTTTTTTAACGATTCGTGCCCATTTTTGTAAAGGAGAATCCGTTCAGCCCAAGCGAGCGGATTACTGTTATTGGCACTGGACACCTAGCGAACATGGAACATCTCAGTATACCCCGGATTGAACTGGAAACATTCGCAGCCAAAGAGTACAAAGTCCCCTTGCTGAATGTGGAACATTATCCCGTTCATTCCGGCCATTTCATCGTTGAAAATCGTAATGATTATCCGGTTAAGGATTATATCTCTCCACACCGCAGAAAATTTTACAAGATTTTCCACATGACTTCGGGTACGGGTATTCTTACCATTGGACTGCATCGCTATGAGATGGCACGCCATGAAATCGCCTTTGTACATCCCGACGAAATCATGTCCTGGCAAACGACCTCGGAAGAAACCGGCGGTCATTTCTGCTTAATTCATCCGGACTTTTTCGGCCCCGATGCGGAGCATGTGTTGCAGCTATTGAGACAGTTTCCCTATTTCCAAGCCGACCAGGCCGTTATTCAGTTAGAAGATCGTCAATCACTGGTAATTGATAACTGTTTTGCTACCATGCTTAGCGAAGAGCGGGGCGATGCGGAAGATAAAAAGCAGGCCATTGTATTACAATTACAGCTTGTGTTACTGGAAAGCAAACGGGCCGGGAAAAACAGCATCCAAAAACCCGTTTCTGAAAACTACGGCTACATTTATCGATTCTTATCCCTACTGGAATCTTCCTTTCGGGTACAGGCCCCTGACGATTCCGTAAAGCTGAAAACCGCCGCCGAGTTCGCTGACCAGTTGCACGTTCACCCCAACTATTTAAATGCTCTGATTAAAAATCACACGGGCAAAACGTTACGGGAACACATCCAGGATCGCCTGTTGCACGAAGCAAAATCCTTACTAGTACAAACCGATTGGGATATCAATAAAATCAGTGACGGGCTGGGCTTCTCGGGACAGGCGGCCTTTACTGCCTTTTTCCGTAAAAAGGTTAATGTATCCCCATCGTTGTTTCGAAAAAATAGTTCGTTGGCGAATCAACCCATTCTACAAAACATTGCATAGCAAGAGGTGGTCGTTTAGTACCTTATCAATCCATTGGCTTGCTAGCTATCTGTAACATCCTCAATTCAGCTACAAAGAGTCTGACTTTAGCTACAAACCCCAGCACGAGAACCGTGAGCTTTGCTGCATCACTTAATTCTTATCTAATGCAGGCCAATCAATCAGCTATCGTTCATTCGCATGTACCCAGTCAATCAAAAATTGCACTCGTAACCGGAGCTAATCAAGGCGTGGGTTTTCAAATCGCAAAAGCACTGTCCGACAACGGCTACGTGGTTTACGTAGGTTCACGGAATTGGGAAAATGGTCAAACCGCCGCGAAAGACATCGGAGGCCAGGCACAAGCGATCCAGTTAGACGTCACCGTCCCCTCGTCTATACAAGCCGCTGTAGCCCAGGTGGAAAAGAAATTTGGACGTCTTGATCTTTTAGTGAATAACGCTGCCATCTCCCACGCCGGCAAGCCCGGCCGTACGCTCGAAGCGGTCATGCAGGCGAACCGGGCCAGTGTAGCTTCGTTGGAGGAAATGCGTAGCGTTTGGGAAACCAATGTTTTTGGCGTCCTGGCGGTTACGCAGGCCTTTTTGCCCCTCCTGCGTCAATCGCCCGCTGCCCGTATTGTCAATGTATCCAGTGCTCTGGGTTCTTTGACCCTGAATTCGGATCCATCCTGGCCTTATTACGGATCATTTGAGGTTATATACGGAGCCTCCAAAACTGCCCTGAATGCCATTACCTTAGCCCTTGCCCTTGAATTGAAAGAGGCTAACATTAACGTTCGTGCGGTCAGTCCGGGCTTTACTGCTACGGCCCTTAATAATTTTCAGGGTACGGATACGGTGGAAAAAGGATCCCGTGAGCCCGTCCGGGTCGCTCTAGATGAGGACGGACCTTCCGGCGTATTCACGGGTCCTGGCGAAGTACTTATACCTTGGTAAAAACACTTACTACCCTTACGGCTCATTAGGCCGTAAGGGCTATGCCTATGAAAAACGACGAAAAGCTTATCCGAATTAACTCTATATCGGAAGTACACCAGATTTTTGGACTGCCCAAACCGCAACATCCGCTGATTAGCGTGATGAATTTTACGCTTGGCAATAGTCCTGATCTTACGAAATTACCGGCTTACGATGTACTGAACTTCTATAAGGTAACCTTCATTACCAAATTAAGCGGCCAACTACGGTATGGTCAGGGTCATTACGACTATGACGAAGGCAGTATGCTCTTTGTGGCTCCGAATCAGTTGGTCGGTAGCGGCAATTACGCGGAAAATTCCGAGGGTTATATCCTGCTCATCCATCCCGACTTTTTTCTCGGTTATCCCTTAGCCCCTAAGGTTAAGCAATACGGCTACTTCTCCTACACGGCCAATGAGGCCCTTCATTTATCGGATAGCGAAAGAGAAATTATTCTATCCGTTTACCAAATTATTGAAAAAGAGCTACGGGGCCGGATTGATGAGTTTAGTCAGGATATCGTCATCGCCCAGATTGAACTGTTGCTCAGTTACGCCAACCGCTTTTACCGAAGGCAGTTTATCACCCGTAAATCAGTCAACCATGACGTACTGCAACGGGTAGAAACGATTCTGGATGAGTATTTTGAAAAGGGACAACCTTTACATCAGGGCATTCCTACGGTCCAGTTTCTTTCCGAACACCTGCATATTTCACCCGGCTATCTGAGTGATCTGCTACGCTCGCTGATTGGTCAAAACGCTCAACAGTATATCCGCTATAAACTCATTGAAAAAGCGAAAGAAAAGCTTTCTACTACGCAGCTAAACGTCAGTGAGATTGCCTACGAACTGGGCTTCGAACATTCCCAATCATTCAGTAAACTTTTTAAAAGTAAGACCAACCTTTCTCCCCTGGAATTCAGAGCCACGTTCAACTAAGGTAGGGGAATCTACCCAGAAGGATTAAAGGGCGGAATTCAATCGTATCCGATCCGCAATCCGACTACTCACTTTTTAGGGTTTTAACCGGATTCAAACGAGCCGCTTTCATCGCTTGTATACTAACCGTGAGTAAGGCTACCACCAGGGCGAATAAACCCGCTCCGAGAAAAATCCATCCCGATAATTCGATGCGATACGCAAAGTCTTCAAGCCATTGATTCATACTATATCCGGCGATTGGAGCGGCTACTACACCAGCTATCAAAACCAAGGTTAACAGATCTTTTGAAAGCAGGGCGACAATTCCCGCCATGGACGCTCCCAGTACTTTGCGAATGCCAATTTCCTTGATTCGCTGCTCTGCCATAAAGGCGGCCAGTCCAAAAAGTCCTAAGCAGGCAATGACGATGGCCAGACCCGCAAAGAGGTTAGCCAATACGCCTATTACTCGTTCCTTCTGGTATAATTGCTCATAATCTGCCTCCGCAAATTGGTAATTGAAAGGGTACTCTGGATTAAACCGCTGATAGGTGGTGCGTAGTTGAGCAAGTGCGGTTTCAGTAGTACCGGGCTGCGTCCGAATCATGATGGTTTGCTCGGAAGCCTCTGTATTAAGCCGAATAATTAGCGGCTCTATGGCTTTATGCAAAGACCCGAAGTGGAAATCTTTTACAACACCAATAATCTTACCAGGCTTATTCCAAACGGTTAAATCCTGACCCAGCGGATCCTGATAAGGTAAACGCTGGGCGGCGGCTTCATTAATTAAATAATGAGATGAATCCGTGGCCAAAGCGGATGAAAAATCACGCCCCTTGACCTGTAGCTTCAATGTTTTTACCAAATCATACCCCACGGACTGAATTTGAAAGTCCGTGTTTTGATCACCCGCTTTACCT